>JBBRPU010000015.1:0-23143 GCA_038227545.1 Candidatus Acidiferrales bacterium | reverse complement strand
GTAATTTGCCAGATCGTCCGCGGAAATGATGCCGCCATTGCTTTGCATGTCGGCGACCAGCAGGCGCGCTGTTTCGCCGCGATAAAAATCGGCCGCTCCATTTTTGGCGATGCGCTTTAGAGTGGCCGCCAGCTCCGGCTGTCGAAAAATATCGCCGACCTTGTACGCGTGGCCGTTGTTCAAAAAAATGCGCTTGCTTACGGTGAATTGCTGCAGACCGGATTTTTCTTCTTCCAGTTCGCCGACCAATTTTTCGGTGACACGGAAGCCATCTTTGGCCAGGCGGATGGCGGGAGCCATGACGTCGGCAAGTTTCATGGTGCCGTGGGTCTTGAGCGCGAGCTCCAATCCCGCGACGGTGCCGGGAACGGCGACGGACCGAAAGCCCAGCGTGCTGGCATCGGGGATAAGCTGGCCATCTTTGATGTACATGTCGCGGGTGGCCTGGCCGGGGGCTACTTCGCGGTAATCGAAGAAATTTGTTTTGCCATCGGCGAGGCGCACCAGCATGAATCCGCCGCCACCGATATTTCCCGCGGCAGGCTCGACGACCGCGAGCGCAAAGGCTACCGCGACGGCGGCATCCACGGCGTTGCCGCCACGCTTTAGAATTTCAACGCCGGCCTGGGAGCCGAGCGCTTCGTCGGTGGCCACCATGGCGTGCGCGCCACGAACGGCTTGCTGCGGCCACTGGTCGGAAGTATTTGCATGGTGTGCGGGTCGGTCCTGAAGCTCGGAGGCGGTTTGCGCCTGCGTGACTGAGATTGCCGAAAGAAATACAAACGCAGAAACACAAACGCGGGGGCCCATGCTTTTAATATTCATGGCGGAAACACAATAGTGGATTCGGGTGGGAAGCGCAAAATGCTGCGGAGCGCGCTACTCGCCGAGAAATTCAACCGACGGAGGCCCCGGGAGCAGACCCGCGGCGGTGCCACGATTGATCAGCTCCGTAACCGCCTGCTTGCCGCGCTCGCCGTAGCCGAGCGTCCATTTGTTGACGTACATGGCGACAAATTTATCGGCGGTATCGGTTTCCATGTCGCGGGCGAATTGCATCGCATAGTTGAGGGCTTCTTCGCGATGTCCCAAACCATATTCGACGCTGTCGCGAATGGTGCGCGAAATCTGGCGGCCGAGCTCGGGACCGAGCGCGCGGCGCACGGCGTTGCCTCCCAGAGGCAGAGGCAAATTGGTTTGCTCGTGCCACCACACGCCCAGGTCGAGCACGCGGTGCAAACCGAGTTGCGGGAAGAGCAGCTGGCCTTCATGAATCAACAAACCGGCTTCCACGGTTTGCGCCTGCACGGCATCAAGAATCTTGTCGAAGGGCATCACTACCGGCTCGAAGTTGGGCTCGAAGAGTCGTAGCGTCAGGTGCGCGGTGGTCTTCAGGCCCGGAACGGCGATGCGCTTGCCGGCCAGCTCTTCTTTGCGAAGCGGCTTGGAAGAGACCACGATGGGGCCGTAGTTTTCGCCAAAGCTGGCGCCGCAATCGAGTAACACGTATTTATCACGCAGCGAAGGGTAGGCCGCGAAGCTCACCGCCGTGACGTCGTACGTTTCCGTCAGCGCCGCCTCATTCAGCGTCTGGATATCGGCGAGCACGTGCGTGTATTTATAACCGGGAGTCGCGAGCTTGTGAGTGGCCAGCGCGTAAAACATGAAAGCGTCATCGGAATCCGGGGAATGCGCCAGCTTGATTTCCATGGGTATTTTTTCGGCGCGCGGCGCTGACTGGGTGGCAGGCATGAGCGTGTATTTATCCTTTTTTCTGGTGCGAACTGAACGATCCGGCGGACTCACCGCAGTCTCTGGAGGCACTTCCGCGCCGAATAGCGCTGAACAGGGACGATGCGGGAGAGAACCTCTGGCGTCTACGCAGGGACGAGTGCCTAAAGCCGGAGCGTTTTCGCAGGCACAGCCTAGCACACTAGGGAGGGGACAACAATCGGGCCATGGCGCTGACAATCCTGGGTTTGCCGCGTCTCAAATTGCTGGCGAGGCGTTGCTAGCGCGTAACGTTTTATGCACATTACTAAGGCGTAGTCAGTTGTCAGCAACGTCTGTTTACGATGGGATAGGAGGGTGAACTCTCCCCTGAACCTCTTGAAGCCCGCACGAAGTGGAATTCTGTTGTTATGCGCCGCGCTCACCTGTCTTTTGCTGCCCTCGCTCGCGCATGCGCAGAATACCGGGCGCATCGAATGCGCGCGCAGTGATGATTATGTGTTTCTGTACAGCTCGATGACCACGCTGCAGGTGCGCTCCAACCTACAGTGCGGGGAAATTGTTTACATCACGCTGCGCTACGAATTTTATTATGGCGTGCGCACCGCCAAGGGCGAGACCGGCTTCGTGCCCGAAGCCAGCCTGGTGATCGTCAAGGACCAGGCGGGCACCGGACTGCCGGCGCCGGCGTCGGAGCTGCCGCGCGAAAAGATGCATTACGATAAGCGGCCGCGCGAGGCCAGCAATCCCGTTCGAGTGGCTCCCACTTTTACGCTGGCCAAGAACACTGCGGTGCGCGTGAAACTGGTGAAGAGCATCTCTTCCGCCACAGCGCGTGTGGGCGATGCGGTGGAATTGGAAGTCCTCGACGACGTTCTGGTGCAAGGCGTGATCGTTTTGCCCAAGGGCACGAAAGAAAACGGCGTGATCGCCGAGGCCGAGCCTAAGAAACGTTTCGGGCACGGCGGCAAGCTGGCTTTTTCCGTTACTTCCCTGCGCCTCGCCAATGGCGAGCAGGCGCCGCTGCGCGCCTATGAGGAAGCTTCCGGCGGCGCCGGCACTTCATCGGCGGTTTTATCGAGTAAGGACGCCACCATGCAACAGAACGCGGAGTTCACGCTGCTGGTGGACGGAGATGTACGCTTGAAGCGCGAAACGTTTGCAGACGGCACGGATGATTCGAAGACTGGCACCGACAGTTCAGAGGCTGCGCCAGCAAAGCCATAAAGTCGCAGAGTACCAAGGCAATTTTGCCGGAGGCGCCATGCGTCAACTGCGGGAACTGCTCTGGGCCAACCACAAACTCCAGCGCGCGAGCGTTCGAAAACAACGGAAAGTATTTGGCAGATTGCGCCTGCTCACTAGAGGTGCGGTGGTGGTGCTGCTTTGGCTGGCGCTGGGCGGCGCGGTTCACGCCGACACGATTACGGGCAGCGTCAAAGATCCTTCCGGGGCGGTGGTCGCGGGGGCGCGCATTGAAATCACCGGAGGAAACCTCACGCAGGCGTTGATTCTGGCGTCCAACGAAACCGGAAAATTCACGGCGCCTGATTTGCAGGCGGGGAAATATTCGATACACGTCCTCAAAGACGGCTTCGACGACATCGTGACCGCGGTGGATTTGCACGGAACCGCCGACATTCCGCTGCAACTGACCATCACTTCACAAGTCACCAGCGTCACCGTCAACGCGAAAGTTTCGTCGTTTGCGAACTCCGACTCCGCGTACCGGCAGCTGCGCGACGACGGTCTGGGCGATTCCTTCCGCTGCGAAAATTTCAACCTTTCCGTTGATGTTGGTTCCTTCTCATTGAAGTCTGGAACCATCACGGTGTTGCGACCGGTGAATAATTTAAATATTGGCGCCATCTTCGTGGGGCATGGACATTTCACCCTTAAGCCGCTCGCGGCGGTGGACGCCACCGAAATGACGCGCCGCAGCGGCAGCGCCAATGCCGAAGAAGATTTTACGGAAGCGATCTTTCGCTTCACGCCAGATCAATATTCGAAGTTTGCCGCGGCGCTGGGAGAGAAAACCGCTACGCCTCCGGACGCGGGCAGCGCGTTCCAGCATTGGAAAGACAAGGTGCGACACCGCCACGAAGTGCCAGAAGGAATGGGCCAGGCCGTACTGGAGGGCGCATCCATTGACAACGTGGACGCCGACGAACTGGCGGCCATTTACAACCCGAAGCATCCGCAATTTTTCAACGCCTATATGCATGGCAGTCCTCATAAAGACCTGCGGTTTTTTGACCGCACGCGTGTCGGTGGCATTGCGCAACTGGACTCTCCCGAAGAAGTCGCGCTCGTAAATTTGAAAGGTGGAGGCATGGATGACGGCATCTGGTATTCACAACATCTGAAATCCGAACTGCAGGCGCACACGGCCGACTCCCGGCAAGAGCGGCGGATTTTCGCCACCAGCCGATACACCATTGAAACGGTCATCGGAAAAAACAGTCATCTGCAAAGCCGCGCCACCATCGCGTTTTCGCCGCTGATACCTGGGGAGCGGGTGATGAAGTTCGGGCTGCTACCCGACCTGCGCGTGACGCGAGTTACCGGAGACAAAGGTCAGGACCTGCATTTCATTCAGGAAGGTAAAAAGGAAGATGGATCGTTTTACGCCATCCTGGACGAGGCCGGAGCGGTGGGGCAAACACAATCCATCACCGTGGACTACGGCGGCGACAAGGTTTTGAGCAGCGCGGGAAATGGCAGCTACTACGTAGGCGCGCGGGAGTCGTGGTATCCCAATCTGAATGGCTTTGGCGAAAAAGCGCTGTACGACCTGACCTTCAAAGTTCCAGGGTCGAATGTGTTGATCAGCGTGGGCAAGCAGGACGAGCAACACACGGAAGCGGGATTTTCCGTGACGCACTGGGCCACTCCGGTGCCCATCGCGGTGGCCGGTTTCAATTACGGCCAGTACAAAAAAATTGATTTTCCGGACACCATCACGCACTACGAAATCGCGGGGTATTACCTGCAGGATCTGCCGGACAGCCTGGCGCCTTACGAACACGGCGCGCTCGGCGGCATGGCTCCCGCTGCGATGACCAAGTACGCGCTCGATCAAGCCCGCGCGCAGATGCAGGTATGCACACTGTATTTCGGCCGGGCGCCGTACGAAAACGTATACATCACGGAGCAGCCGAATTTTGGATTTGGGCAATCGTGGCCAAATCTCGTGTATCTGCCGATTTCCGCGTTCATAGATTCCACGCAGCGCTGGCTGCTGTTCGGACATATTGACTCCAGCTTCACGAGCTTCGTGCAGGAAGTCACGCCGCACGAAGTTGCGCACCAGTGGTTCGGGCACGCCATCGGGTGGGCTTCGTACCACGACCAATGGCTGTCGGAAGGATTCGCGGAGTTCGCGGCGGGATTATTTTTGCAACAAGCGGTGGGGCCGAAGTGGCAGAAGGACTACGTGGAATTCTGGGAGCGCCAGCGGAAGCGCATCCTGGAGAAAAATAATTATGGCATTTCTCCGAACGATGCCGGGCCCATCTGGCTGGGTTTGCGGCTGGTTTCCCCGCGCACGCCGAACGCCTACCAGGGCGACACGTATGCCAAGGGCGCGTACATACTCTCTATGCTGCGATCTTTGATGAAGGCGGACACCGGGAGCGGCGATCACGATCAGGCATTTATTGACATGATGCATGATTTCACCAGCACACACCGCGAAGCTGCGGCTTCCACCGAGTCATTTAAAACTGTTGCAGAGAAACACATGACCAAGCAGATGGATTTACAGCACAACGGCCGGCTGGACTGGTTTTTTCAGGAATGGGTATTCGGCACGGAAGTGCCACGTTATGGCTTCAAATACGAAGTGGAAAAAGGCGAGCCGGGAAAATTTAAAGTCCATGTGGAGATAACGCAAAGCGAGGTAGGCGAAAATTTCGCGATGTTCATTCCGGTGTATGCGGATTTTGGCCAGGGGATTATGCGAATGGGCCAGGCGGGAATGGTCGGGAATTCCACGCGGAAGCTGACGTATGTTCTGGACCGCGAGCCGAAAAAGGTGGCGCTGAACGTGTATAAGGAAATTCTGGAGCGCTGATTTGGGCGGCTATTCGCCGTCGCGCAGCAGCACGCCAAACAGCTTGGAGATGGGATTCGCGGGCTTGGTGGCGCCGGACGGGTCTGGATTTGCGGCTTTGGGCGTCAGTTTGCGAATCAGGAATTCCTGCAGAACGTTGCCGGCGGCGGTGCCCGCGGTTCCCAGGAGCGCGTTTTCAAAAGTCAACGCCGCGCCATTGCGATCTTTGGCGGGGTAATACAGATTCGAGATTCCGCCGGAGGCCAAGCCACCCAAGACTGCGGAATAGTTGGGCTGCCAGCGGCCGTTGTCGCCCTTGCAGATCGCGGCATTCGCGAGAGCGTATAAGAGGCGCGAGCGCTTGCTGCCGGTTCCTTTGTAAAAATAACGCGGGTCCTGTTTCAGGAGTGCAGGAAGAATCGCGCTTCCAATCAGCGTATCGCTGGCATCACTGGCAAATGCCGCTCCATAGCGTTTGGCATAGCCTTGGGCTCCCGGGCCATAGCCGCTGAAGCTGCCTTGCTGCTGCTGTATTCCCGCGACGACGCCGATCAATCCGAAGTTGACAGGGTCAATGATCGTCTTCCACGCCAGTTCGTATTTCTGTTTCGCCGTCAGCGGAGCGGCGTCGTGCACGTAGGTGACATAAAAATTGGGAATCAGACCGAGGGCGCGCTGCTTTTCCTGCTGCTTGATCTGCTCCTGCGCGACTTCGATGGTGGAGGGCGTGACGCGCACTTCGGTAATCACCGAAGCGATGGACAGAGTAATTTGGGGAGCAGCAAAATTTTCCGCAGCATGCAAGGTGGCTGAAAAGTTCTGGTCCGCGAAGCCCGGGGAAGTTATCGCCAGGTGAAACGGTCCGGGAGGTACATTCGAAAAATTGAACTGGCCGACGTCGCCGGTCAAAACCTCTCGAGCGGGTGAGCCTTCGCCTAAAGCAAGCGCCACACGGGCCCCGGCTACCGGCACACCTACGGGGTCAACGATTCTGCCGCTGACGCGTCCGAGAGAGCGCTGGTCTGCGTCAGAAAATAGTTGCGGTTGCCAAGGCTCAACGGATAGCGACGCGTACGGCAGTGCGGTCAGCTCTGGTGAGGCAGCGGGATTGGACTGGGCGCGCGAGGGAACGCCTGCGCCAAAGAGTAAGCCCACGCCAAGCAGCAATAACCGGTTTGTATTGGGCCGCACGATCAACCTGACTCCAATTATGATGCTTCGCGGCACCGGTTTGGATTTCCATCGAAGCGAGGAGTTTTAATTGGTTACCCGCCCGAACGGGCTGGACGGATCAATCAAAAATTGACGGCAAAAACGATCAGGCGCTGCGAACTACCGGCCGGATCAATAAATCAACTTGAGTGAAAACTGAATCTGGCGGGAATTGCCGGCGGTGCGGCTGATGAGGCCGAAGCCGCTGCCCAGAACGGTATTCGAAGGCAATCCAAAATTGACGATGTTGAAGATATTGAAAAACTCGGCGCGAAACTGCAGCACCGCGAGCTCGCGATTGTCGCGGTGGCCAAACGGAGTGTCCTTGATAAGCGCCAGGTCGAAATTGTGGAAGCCGGGGCCGCGGAAAGTGCTGCGGCCGAGAGTGCCGAAACGTCCTTGATTGGGGCCGGTGCCGCCCGGAACGTTGATCGGGATGGCGAAAAGCGCGCTATTGTCCGCGCCGCGGCCGAAATAGTCTTCGCGGATGGGACGGCTAGTGGAAAATTGCGGGGTCGCCAGCAGGTCGGGGCGGTCCGCTCCACCTGCGCCAAAGCCCGTCTGTTGAATGCCGGAATAAACCGTGAATGGGGGGCCGGTGGTGAGGGTGGTGATGTTCAGGACCTGCCAGCCGGCGGTAAGTTTCTTTCCGAGGGGCCGCAGAAAACTGACGCGGTCAAAGGGCATCGACTGAATCAGGCTTAAGGTAAACGCATGCGCGACATCGAAGGTGGATGGCCCTTTCTCGGCGGCCTGATTGAGCGGATTTTGTGGGGCAGTTTGCAGGATGGCGCTGCCGCTGGGGGGAAGCCCTCCCAGGACGGCGCTGGCGTCATCGAGAGATTTGGAAAAAGTGTAGCTGGCCTGCAGGCTGAGCCCGATGCGCGAATAATTTTCGGTGAGACTGGTCTGCAAGGAATGATAGCTGGAGTGCGAACCGGTTGTCATGATGAACTCCGGGCCGAAGCCGCCAATCGCGTGACCTGCGGAGTTGAACTGCGTATAAGGAGCAAAGGCCGGTTCGGCGCCCGTGAATCCGTTGGGCGAGTAAACAATGGGCAGGTGAATTCCGGCGGTAGCCACATACGCGACGCTGAGTTTCTCGTTGCCGAAATCGTGATCGATTCCAGCCGTGTAGGTGCCGATGTAACCGTTGCCGAAATGCTTGTCTATCACCCCCAAACTGAATAGCTGCACTTCGTTCCCGGGAGTGATGGCCGCGAGATCATTCTGAAATCTTTGCAGATCAACCTGGGTGTTGGCAGGCACTCTAGACGAATCGCCGGACGGAAAAAGAGGCTGCCCGATGGTGCTGAAAACCTCCGGAAGCGTTAGCGGCACCGCAGTGTTGTGGAAAGGTACGGACACATCGGGCAACGCCGTGATTATCGGCTGAAAATTCAGCGGAAAGCTGCCGGTCACAAAATTGTCCTGCCAGAGATTGGGGAGCAGCGTGGTGATGGCGCCGCCGGCATGAATTGTAGTTCGCGTGGTTAGCGCGTAATCCACGGAAAGGCGCGGGCCCCAGCCGTTCCAATCCAAGGGGTAAACGGGTTGAGGATTGTAAACGAGTATTTGCGGCGCGCCGGGCGTGAGAAATGGAACGGACTTGCCTTGCGCATTCACCGGAAAGGCCTGCGAAGTGCGGTGCCTGGATTCCTTAATGCGGGTGTTGATGTCGTAGCGGAGACCGTAGCTCAAGCTGAGTTTCCGAGTGGCGTTCCAGGCGTCCTGAAAATACAGGTTGTAGGCTTCGCGGCGGACGGAGGCTTCATCAAATTTGTCGCCGCCGGGTGTGAGTCGCGCCAGCGCGGTGATGGTGTAGGAATACGGCGTGGCGGTCAGTAATCCGGTAAGCGCGTCGGGCAGAGGATCGCCGGGCAGAATATCGTGCGTGCCACTGGCTGAGGGAATGAACACCGGAGAGTACGCGGTTCCGCCGCCGAAGGAATACGCGCCGCTGGGATTGCCGCCGAATATGGTGGCGTCTTTGTTCCAGCGAATTTCTCCTCCAAATTTGAAAGCATGCGTGCCGCGCACGTAACTCATATCGTGTTTGAGCTGATACACGTTTCCGAACGAACCAAAGATGGAGCCGTCCGCAGCGTTAAAACCTACAAACACGCCGTCACCGAAACCGAGCGCGGGATCGGTGTGATTTATCGTGGGAAAAAACGGTGTGCTGCGGATGTAGCTGAAAGAAGTGGTGGAAGCGAGCCGTGGCGAGATGGTGCGCGCATATTTCACGATCGCGTTGCGCTGGTGATCGAAAAAACTGACGCCGAAGCTCGGATCTATGGCGGTCTGATCGGGATTGGTGACCGGGCCATTCACCTGGTTCAGGCTGAAGCGCGTGAGCAGCGTGGCCTTATCGGAGAGGTGATGATCCACGCGGACGGAAAACTGGTCGGAGTTGGTAACCACTTTGGAAGAAGTGGCGTAGGTGCGCGCCCCGTAGGGGCCTTGCGGATCGTTGGGCAGCGGATAGCGCGCCAGCAGCGGCGCGATGGCGGCGGCCACCGGGACGTTCAAAGTGTCGCCGGGAAATGAAGTGGTATCAATGCCCTGCCGTTCCGCGGCGGTGGGCACGGGAAAAACCTGCGTGGTGCCCAGCACCTGCCGAAAGCCCTGGTATTCCCCGAAATAATAAGTTTTGCCGCGGCCATCGTAAATTTTCGGCAACGTCAGCGGGCCGCCATTGGTGACTCCGAATTCGTTACGGGCAAACGGGGGAATGCGCCGTGGGTCCAGATCGTTTTTGTGATCGAAGAAATTGCGCGCGTCAAAAGCGGCGTTGCGAATGAATTCGAACGCGCTGCCATGAACCTTGTCGGTGCCGGATTTGGTGATGACGTTGTTGAAGCCCGCCGCGCCGTGCCCAATCTCCGCGGGCATCACGCCAGAACTGGACTGCACTTCCTGGATGGCGTCCACATTGAAATTGGCGAAGGTCGCGCCGCCGAGTTCCGGGTCGGTAGTATCTCCGCCATCAATGGCGAAAACGGAGGTGACGCCGCGCTGGCCGTTCACCGCGAATTGCTGCGTGAAGTTGGCGGCGCCATTGGCGTCGGTCATGGTGCCGGCAGCGAGCAGCAGCAATTTGCTGAAATCGCGCTCGTTCAGCGGAAGACTGGAGACTTTTTCTTTAGAGAGATGCTCGCCGCCGGCCTGGGCGGGAGAAGTCTCGGCGAGCGAAGTGATGCGGATTTCCGAGGTTTGAGCGGAGAGCTCGATTGCGACGGTGGGCGCGGGGTCGTCGTGAATCGTTAGCGGAATTGAGTACTTCCACTTCTTTCCGGAGCTGGTGACGCTGAGTTCGTAGTTGCCAGCGACAATTCCGGTGACCACAAATTCGCCTTGTTCCGATGTTGTGACGGTGTAATGCGTGTCCCCCTCGACCGCGCGAAGCTCCACAGTCGCTCCGCTGACCGGGCTCCCGGATGCTGCTCGCACGGTGCCTTTCCATGTGGGCGCGGGCAAGGAGCGGCAAGCTGGAGCGCATAGCAACGAGCTCCAGAAGGTAACGGCGAAAAAAAGTCGGCGAGCCCGGGACATTGCCAAGAATTATACGCAAGATGAAAGGCTTCCGGTCGAGTCCGGAGTTCAAAACATTTTTTGCCGCGATTCAGCCGTATGTAAACGACATCGAAGAGATGCGGCACTACGAACTTACCGCGGTAAAAGCGAGAAAGGCGTTAATCAGGCGCGCGATTTCTCTTCCAGGGCCTGGGCTTTCGAGAGCCATCCCCGCAATACCCCCGAGCTGCGCAGAGATAGTTCGTGATAAGCGAGGCCCATCCCAAGGTTGGGGTGGGCGTACAAAACTTTTGCGGCGGCTTCAAAAACTTCCGATTCCGAAAAAATTTTGAGGGTAACGAGGGTGCCGGAGGGAAAAGGATTTTTGTGGTCAATGTAGCAGCCGTACAGGCTGATTTCGCTCACTTGCGTGACGATTTCGGTAGCGGAAGCTTTTTCGGTGATTTCCGCGACAGCCACGAATGGAAATCTGGGAGTGCGGCGGCGCTCCGAATTCAACATGGGGACCTTACCTCGGGATGAAGCTGATCGTAGAAACTCTGGTCCGGAGGCTTCATCTCTGCCTGAATGTTACGCCAAGTTTTGCCGGGCTGCGGAAGCGGTCCATGAGGGCTTGGTTTTTTAGTTAACGCGTAGCCGTAGATGCTTTTCTGTCCCGCGTTGCGGCTTGCCTAGATCCACGCTTCCGTTTTCCAAAATGGGTGGCCAGAGATGCGTGCCGAAGCCACCAAGAAAAGCACGCCTAGAATAACCACGCCTGGTAACACTGCCCAACGTCCTTCCGAAATGTCCATCACGGCGTCGAACAACTGAATTACGGCGGTCAGCAAGATCAGGGTATTGAGCGCTTTGTTAGCGCGCCGGGCCATGGTCAAAAAAAGCATCACCGCCAGCGCCATGTTTCGAGACGCGAGGTAGCCGGCATAGATGTGTGTGGCCTGATTGATCTGGTCATGCGGCGAAACCAGCAGAATAGGATGAACAAGCGCGATGATCGCGCCGGTGGCCAGCAGGAGAATCCCGAGCGCCACAATCAGCCGTGGCCATAGGGGAATAGCAATGAGGTCAAATTGTTTTTCAGGCATGGCGACCCTCCATTCTTGCAGTGACGAAAGCCCTGCTGAATGGTAAGTACGCCAGCGCGCGCGGAAAAATTACCTAGGTCTACTAGTTTTTGTATCAGGAGGCAGCAACCGGGAGCGAACCGCGCTACGACTTCGCGGCGGCTTCCAGTTCGGCGATATTTATTTTCTTCATGCCCATCATGGCGCGAATGGCTTGGGGGTTTTTGATCAGCTCCGGGAGTCGCGCGGGGATAATCTGCCAAGAGAGTCCGAACTTGTCTTTGAGCCAGCCGCACTGGCTCTCGGCTCCGCCAGCTGTCAGCTTGGACCAGTATTCGTCCACTTCCTGCTGCGAATCGCAACGCACCACGAAAGAGACGGCCTCGTTGAATTTGAAATGCGGTCCGCCATTCAAGGCCGTGAATCTCTGGCCGTCGAGCTCGAAGGCAATGGTGAGAATGCCGCCCTTGGGCCCCGGTGCATCGCCGGAATTTCGCAACTCGTCGAACCGGCGCGAATTCTTGAATACACTCAGGTAAAAATTGACAGCTTCGTCAGCGTTCGAATCGAACCACAGAAACGGGGTGATGCGGGACGACTTTTCCATAGCACTCATGGGACACCAGGCTTTCCGCGTTTTAGAATCAGTGCGCCGGGCGTAGTCCGCAGGCCGGCACTCCTAATTGTAAACGCAGTTAGCTTGCAAAATGCAAGTGAAATATCATCCGCTTGAGGAAGACCTGTCGGCACCGTGTGCAGTTGCCTCGAGCGCCGGGCAGCTACACTCCCGCCGGCTGAGCCTTGAGCTTTTTGGACAAGGAAGCGATTTCCCGCGCCACCCGCACGAGCCAATTATCCGCGTTGGTGAGGTAAGCCTCTGCACTTAGGCGCTCAGCAGCTGTGGGCGGCTCGCAGAGGGCCTCCCAAGGCTGGGTGGACTGATTCACAGCGGTAAGGTCCAGGCCATTTCCGATCCAGCCGCAGCGGCATACCGCGCCAAATTCGCCCTCAACGAGATTTTCGTGGCTTTCGTCGGAGTTAGAAAACGCGGCAGCGATCGGACCCCGGCATCGCGGGCAGTGAAATAAGACCACGTGGGCAAATTGTTGGCGCGCAGCATTCATGAGGGCTCCTTCGAGGTGGGGTGCGCGACAGACAATAAACTTGCGCGCGACCCGCGATGTTCCGGGGCAATCTCACTGCGGGGACCGTACTAGAGAACGCTACGGTGACGAGAGTATCGGAGAGGCGTTGGCGATTTGCGATACAGGCAATACTGGAAGCGTTTGGGGATGAAACCTTAGATGCGGAGGGAAAGATTCAACAGGTAGCGGCTTATGCGGGCTGATGCGAGAAAACATCCCTCGACTGCGCAAGCGGACCACTCCGCGGAGCGAAGTGGGAAGAGAAAGCGGCGGCTCGATTCGGTCGGGATGACCGGTCTGGGCTTTTGGGTAAACGATGGGCAAGATACTGCGGCAACGATGCCTACTTCGCGATGAGTAGGTTCTGCGCGAAAGGCCACTCCGCATCAATCCATTGGCCTTCGCAGCGGAAGCCGGTGGCGGCCGCCATTTCCAGGACTTCAGCGGACTTATATTTGTGGGAGCTTTCTGTCCAGATGCTTTCGCCTTCGGCCAGCATCAGGCGCAGGCCGGCGGCGGGAATTTCCACGGTTTGCCGCTGCACGGAGACGAGGTGCATTTCGATGCGGCGTTCCACGGCGTTCCAGCGCGCTTCGTGGCGGAAGGAAGCGAGATTAAAATTCGCGCCCAGTTCTCGATTGATGCGCCCCAAGATATTCAGGTTGAATGCGGCGGTGACGCCCGCGGGATCGTCATACGCAAGAATCTGTGTGGGGATGTCTTTTTCGAGATCTGTGCCGAGCAGCAAGGCGTCGCCCGGTTGCAGAATCTGGCGCATGTCGCGGAGAAATTTTCTACCCATATCGCGATCGAAATTGCCGATGGTGCTGCCTAGAAAGAGCACCAGCAGGTGATCGGATTCTTCCCGGCGCGCGGCCACCGCGCTCAAACCTTCCAGATAGGGCTGCTCATAGCCCACGACGCTTACGAGCTCGAGCTGGCCCATTTCTTTTTCGCACGCCGCCAGGGCGGAAGCAGAAATTTCGATGGGGTAGTAGTACGTTCTCTGGCGCTGCGACAGCGCTTCCAAAATCCAGCGGGTCTTTTTTCCGGTGCCGCTGCCGAGCTCCGCGACCTGCAACGGTGACGGCAGCCGGCTGACAATTTCTCTGGCGTGATTCTGCAAGAGCCGCGCATCCGCGCGCGTCAGGCCGTACTCCGGCAGCACACAAATTGCTTCGAACAGGGCGGAGCCCAGCTCATCATACAAATATTTGGAGGGAAGCTCGCGCTGGCCGCTCTTGGTGAGACCGGCGCGCACCTCGGCAGCAAATTCCGATAGGTGCGTAAGCGGGAGGGTCTGAGTTAGCGTGGACTCGGGCATGATCTCTCTCAATCCTCTACGCAGCGGAAAGTGGCGTACACATACGGGTAGTGTGGCTGAAACCAGTTGCGAAATGAAGGCCGCAGCATGCACGCCGCGGTGCGCGGTGAGCCGCCCTTCATGACGTAATGCTTGCCGTCAAAAAAATTCGCCGAGTAGCCGGGGTAAAAGGGCATAGCCTGGAATCCTGGGAACGGGGCGAATTGCGTGCGCGTCCACTCCCAGCCATTACCCACCAGGTCCTGCACACCGAAGGCGCTCGCGCCCGCAGGATGCGAGCCCACCGGGGATGGCTCCCAGGCATGGAAATCAAAATTTCCGTGGCGTTCGGACGGCGCCTCCTGGCCCCAGGGATAAAACCGCTCGGGCTCAGAATTATTGGGGCTGCCGTAGGCCGCGCGATGAAATTGCGCCTCGGTCGGCAATTTTCTTCCCTTCCAGGTGGCGTACGCGGTGGCTTCCGAATGGCTCACGTAAACCGGCCAGTCCAGGGGCAAGCGAACTTCGCCAAACATGCCGCGATACATCCATAGATTCCCGGCGCGGCGCCAGAAGGACGGATGCTCCACGTGTTCGGAATTTTTCCAGTCCCAGGAGGCGTCATCCCACAGCGCGCGATTTTTGTAACCGCCAGCTTCGACGAATTGCAGGAAATCGCGGTTGGTAACGTCGTACTTTTCAATGGCGAAGGGTGAGACTTCCTCTTCATGAGCGTGCAGTTCGTTGTCCCAGCCAAATTCCTCGCCCGTATTCATCACCAGTCCAAGGGTGGCGCGGCCCGCGGGAATTTCGATGAGCTGAGACTTCACCCGCGCCTTGGCGGGCTTCCTTACGATGCGCTCGCCAATTTTTTTCTCAGCCGGCAAACGGTGCAGCATGTACGCCAGCGTTTCGGCATGCATCAAGCGGTGCTCGATAGCTACTTCCAGCAGGTTTTTGAGTTGCTGCTCACCGCCACCTGCGCGGCTCAGAGCTTCGTCAATGGCCTGATCGAGCTTGTCGCGAATTTTTTGTGTGTAGGCAACGACTTCTTCGCGCGCGGGCCAATCGGCGGGCGTATCGGTCGGAAGACCGCCGTCCACCGGATCTATGCCGAAAGAAAACAGTTGGTCGAAGGCGGGTTGAAAGGGCTTGAGGCCGAAGGCGCGATCCGCGAGCAAATTCCAGTCGAAGGCTTCCAAATGTCCGACGTAAAAAATAATACGGTGGCGCTCGGAGATGGGCCTCTCGTACATGGCCTCGGGGCGCACGATGGCGAATAGTTCATCGGTGCGCGCTCGAGCTTCTGCCAACCGCAGACTGAGCTCGCTACGCTGTCGGACCGCACTCGCTATCGCAACCATGGTCGCTTTTCCTTGCCGGTTTTAGAGTTCATCGCTAAAGAGTCTGGTCGAACGATTCAAGTGCGGCGCGGGGAGTTAGATGCTCTATGATAACCGTCCGATGCGTCAAACGGTTTCTGCGCCGGGGACTCCCGAACTGCCTGCAAAGCACGACGCTATCATTGAGTTTTGCGGGGTGACATACCGTGTTAAAGGTAGGGCCGAGGCGCTGGTGTCGAACTTGTCGCTGGCGGCTAAGTCCTCGGAAACATTGGTGTTATTGGGGCGCAGTGGGAGTGGAAAAACGACCCTATTGCGCCTGATCAACCGCATGCTGGTGCCTTCGGATGGGCAGGTTCTGGTGGAAGGAAGGCCGACCTCGGACTGGGATCCCATTCGCTTGCGGCGGCACATCGGATATGTCATTCAGGATGCCGGTCTATTCCCACATTTTACCGTGGCGGAGAATGTCGGGCTGGTTCCGCGGCTTGAAAATTGGGAGCCATCGCGCATTGCCGCGCGCACCGCGGAGCTTCTCAGCCTGGTGGGGTTGGAGCCCGGTGAATTTTCGCAGCGGCGGCCGGCACAGCTTTCTGGCGGCCAGCGCCAACGGGTTGGAGTAGCGCGGGCCTTGGCCGCCGACCCCAGCATTCTGCTGATGGATGAGCCCTTCGGCGCGCTCGATCCGGTGACGCGCGCGGAGCTGCAGCACGAATTTTCCGAGCTGGCCCGCCGTCTGGGAAAAACGATTGTCTTTGTAACTCACGATCTGCGGGAAGCGCTGCTGCTGGCTTCCCGTATCGTATTGCTGCAGGCGGGACGCATCGTGGCCAGCGCGCCGCCGCAGGAATTTTTGCGCATTGATCATCCGGAAGTGAAAGCGTTCACCGCATCGCTGCAAACCGTTCCGGGAGTGTCCGCGTGAGCGCCTGGACATTTTTTTTAACGCATCGCGCGGAGATTTTCGACGCGACGCTCGCGCACCTGGAGCTGGTGCTGATCGCCATGTCCATTGCCATCTCGATTGGCGTGCCGCTAGGGATGTTCATCGTGCAACGCCCGGCGTTACGTACTTTTTTTCTGGGGATCGCCAGCGTGTTTCAAACTATTCCGAGCCTGGCGCTGTTTGGGTTTTTGATTCCTATACCGTTCATTGGCGGCATCGGGCGGCGCACCGCCATCGTGGCGCTGGTGCTGTACGCGCTGCTTCCGATTCTGCGTAACACTTATGTCGGGCTGAGCAGTATTGATCCCGCGGTGCTGGAAGCCGCGGAAGCCATGGGCATGACCAACCTGCAGATTCTGACGCGGGTGCGTCTGCCGCTGGCGTTGAGCATTATTCTGGCGGGCATTCGGACCGCTACCGTAATCACAATCGGGGTGGCTACCATTGCCGCGGCGATCGGTGCTGGTGGGCTGGGCACGTTCATATTTCGGGGAGTCGCGATGGTCAGCGATGCCGTTATTCTTGCGGGCGCCGTTCCAGCCGCGCTGCTGGCCATCTTTGCAGACATTTTTCTGGCTCTGGTCGAGCGCCGTCTCCGCGTACAGTCGCAGTAATGCGTCGCGATACCAGAACGACCCGAGTTCCTTTTGCGACACAATTTGACCGACAAAAAACGTCATTCTCCCGTGTTTTTTACCCCCCAGACTCAACGGTACATAGCGGTGCCATTTGTGCAGTCTTTCTTCTGTTAAGAATGAAAGACTTAGCTTTCAGCGCAACTTCTTTCCTGGCTTTGGGATTGGAAGGCGGCTTGCCTTTATCTAGCTTGCCCGTGTCGCCCCAGCGGCTGAATTGAAGGAGGTCAGGCATGGACAAGCAAAAGGGTTTCTCGCTCATCGAATTGCTGATCGTAGTGGCGATCATCCTGATCATCGCCGCCATTGCGATTCCTAACTTGCTGCGCTCGAAGATGGCGGCCAACGAGTCGTCGGCTGTGGGCTCGCTGCGTTCCATCAATACGGCGGAAATCAGTTACAACACCAACTATCCCAACTCTGGCTTCACCGTTACATTGGCGAACCTCGGAGGCGCGGCGCCCTGCGCGGTGGCTTCGACTGCCGCGGCCTGCCTGATCGATGACACAGTGGCGAACGCTGGAGCGGCAGCTACCGGAAAAAGCGGATACTGGTTTACGTACGCTCCGGCTGCCGCAATCGGCGGACGGATTTATTCCTACACGCTAACCGCGCAACCGATCACTTCAGGCTCGACCGGACAGCGGGGATTTTTCACCGACAACTCCGGCGTGATCCGTTATGCGGTTTCCGGCGCAGCGACGGTGGCCAGTTCGCCAATTTGATCGGCGCTCCGCAAGGGATGGCTCCTTAAAAAAAAGGTAACAGGCATCACGCCAGCTTTTTTTCGCGCTTGTACTCGTCAAACTTTTCTAAAAACCGCTCGATATCTTTCTTCTGGATGTAATACGGCGTAGATAACCGCAGCTTGTTGGGATCCGCTCCGCGGATGCGAATCTTGTAGGTATGCCACAGCCAATTTTCCAAATCGAGCCGTGGGACCGGCGGCACATTCACGGTGACGATGGCGCAGCGGAGCGCAGGATCAGGCGAGGTCCACGGAACCGCGCCGCGCTTGAGCATTTCCGCGAGTAAATAATCGCCCAGCATGCGGTGGCGGCGTTCGATGCGCTCCATGCCAATGTCGTTGGCCAGTTTAATGGCGGCGCGGAGTCCCCACAACGCGGGTACGTTGGAGCTGCCGATGCGCTGAAAACGCTCGGCGCGGATCTTCGGCTCGTCCCACCCTTCCGTGGCAATGGTGTTCCACAGGCGGTCAATCACTTCATCACGCACGTAAAGAAAGCCGGAGCCCTTGGTGGCCTGCAGCCACTTGTGCGGGCTGGAGGTGTACATGTCGCAGCCCGGGTCATGCACATTCAAGCGCATCATGCCGGGTGTGTGCGCGCCGTCCACCGCGGACAGGATTCCCTTCGAACGCGCCAAGGCGGCAAGCTCCTTGGCCGGCAAAACCACTCCGGAAAAAGTGCTGATGTGGCTGAAAAAAATCACCCGGGTGCGCGGAGTGATGGCGTCACTAAAGAGATTTAGCACTTCGCTGGCGCTTTTCACCGGGCGCGGGAGCGTAACTTTTTTCACCACGATGCCGTAGCGCTTGGCTTTCAAGTTCCAAGGATGCTCGCCGCCGGGATGCTCCTGGTCGGTCATCAGCACTTCATCGCCGGTCTTCATATCTACGCCATTGGCGATGTAGCTGTTTGCTTCGGTGGCGTTGCGGAGCAGTGCGAGCTCGTCGCGATGGCAGCCGATAAACGCGGCCAGAGGATCGCGAAACTCATTCCAGGAGGCGTAGCCCCAGATGGGGTAGTCCTCCGGTTCGTGCGCGTCCAACTTTTCCGTGGTGTTGTAGCCGTCGAAAATAGCGCGCAGCACCGGGGCGGGGCTGGAACCCACGGTGCCATTGTTCAGATACACCTCATCCTCGGGAATCAGGAATTGCTTGCGAAGCTCCGCCCAGTAGGCGTCTTCATCCTTGTCGAGGAGCGCGTGGTCCGGAAGCGAGGCGGGAAGATTTTGCAGCTGATCGAATAAATTGCCGCGTAGACCGAGAAGCCCGGTCAGTCCTGTGGCGGCGGAGGTTAGAAAATTTCTGCGGTCGAGCACAATGGTCTCCTGCTAGCGGCGAAGTCGTGCGTGCTATTTGCCGGCGAGTGCGGATTGTGTGCAGTCTTAGTTCGGAAAGCAACTGATTTCGTGGTTTGCGCGCGGCAATGCTTGTTGGAGATCACGAATACTTCTTCCTTCCTCTTTCTTTGCGCACGTGAGAACTTATTCCCTCATGCGCCGCTGCATCCATTCAATTTTCCTGGCAATCGTGGCGACGGCTTTGCTGGCCTCTTGTAATTCTGCGCCAAAAAACCAGATCGTAATCGGCTCTAAATTTTTTACTGAACAGGTAGTGCTCGCGGAACTTCTCGCCCAGCACATCGAAGCCCGCACCGGCATTCATGTTGAACGCAAAACAAATCTTGGCGGCACACTGCTGGTTCACAAAGCGATGCAAGCGGGCCAGGTGGACCTCTACGTGGAGTACACCGGCACGGCGCTCAACGCGGTGCTGAATGAAACGCCCAAGGGAGATTCCGCCGCCGTCTACCAGCGCGTAAAACAAGGGTATGCCGACCGCTTCAAGTTTGAAGTCACCGAACCACTCGGCTTCGAAAACACTTTCGCGATGGTGATTCGCGGCGACGATGCGCAGCGCCTGCATCTGAAAAATACTTCGGACATTACTCCTTACGCCGCCAAATGGCGCGTCGGCGTGGGCTACGAATTTCTCGAGCGCGCCGACGGTTTTCGCGGCTGGAGCGAACGTTACGGCCTGCACTTCGCTGGGCAACCCAGCGAGATGGACCTGGGCCTTATTTACCGCGCGCTGCAGGATCACAAAGTGGACATCGTGGCCGGTAACTCGACCGATGGCGTCATTGATTCGCTGCACCTGGTGATCCTTGAGGACGACCGCCATTATTTCCCGCCCTACGACGCGGTGCCCATCGTTCGCCAGGCCACGCTCGAAAAATTCCCGCAGCTTCGCGGCGCGCTTGCCGAGCTGGGTGGGAAGGTGACGGGTCCGGATATGCGCCATCTCAACTACCTGGTGGATGCCGAACAGCGGGACGCCGCAACTGTCGTGCGCGAATTCCGCCAGACCCACAATCTCTGATTCTATGAATCACCTTCGGAAGATTCTTTCGAACAGCGCCGCATTTGTGTGTGTGCGGACTTAACGCTAGTATCATCAAATTCGCATGCCCCGGCGCCAGGTCTCGTCGCTACTTCTTATGCTTGCGGTCGTCGCGCTGCTGCCGACGCGCGCACGTGCGCAGATCGGCGAAGGCACGGTCTACGGCCCCCTGCCGGTCTTTGAATTTCACAGCGATTTCTGGGTAAATCTCCATCACACGCTCTACCAGGAAGCGAAGTTTCGCGCGCCTGCGCGTACGCCAGCGTCACCAAGCACCGACCGTGACAAAACAGCGCCGAAATCGCGTCCAGCGTTTCGAACACCCAACGCCAAGGTCCCTCTGACCTCCAGCGAGCAACGCGCGTGGGATGACGCGCTTAACTACTACGCGGCAAATTATGTGGACAAAGATCCGCTTTTCACTACCGAGCTGATCCTGATCAAGAATCAATTAGGGGATTTCGACGGCTGCGATGAATTGTCCGGCCGCAAAAAGAAAACCTGCGATGCAGGCCTGCCGGCAAATCTCACGAAGGTACTCGAAAGCGCCGCGGTGGTTTATCGCGCGCATGAATGGCAGGCGCATGACCTCGCCAATCGCCGCTGGGTTTTGCGCGTGGCCCCGCTGGTGCGCGAGCAGGGCGTGGGGCTTTCGCAGCGGCTGGCGGACATTTATCAGACCAAGTGGCCCAAAGATAAAATTCGCGTGGACGTTTGCGCGTATGCCAGTCGCTCCGGCGCGTACACCACGCTAGATCCGCTGCGCGTGACCATCTCCAGCACCGATGCGCGCAATCAAGGCCCCGAGGCGCTGGAGGTTTTATTTCACGAAGCGTCGCATGGCATCGCCGACACCGTGCAGCAAGCCATTATTCGCGAGTGCCGGCAGCGCGAACGCGCGATTCCCCGCGACCTGTGGCACGCGCTGATTTTTTACACCACTGGAGAAGTTATCCGCCCGGTGATCGCCGCCACCAATGCCGACGGCAGCCCGGATGCCGGCGTAACGGGAGCCAGCTACACACCGTACGCAATTCGCGAGGGTATTTACCAGCGCGGGTGGGACGGCTATCTCAAGGTACTCACGCAATTCTGGCAGCCGTATCTCGACGGTAAGGCCACTTTTGATGATTCCATCGCGCACATGGTGTCCGCGCTTTGAGTTCCGCGCAGGGCACGTGACCGCCCGGAATCGTTAGGCCGATTTTTCTTTTATTGCGAAGGCGGCGGCGGCGAGGTATCGCCAGACTTTCTCAGATCAATAACTTTGGAACCTGCCGGTACTTTAAATACCGCCGGATCAGGGTCGCCGACAACTACGTCAATAACTTCGAAACTCTGCTTGCCGAACCGCGGATCCTGCCTGCTGCTGCTCAGATTCACGCCCAATTGTGGTGCATACCAAAACTCGCGTTTCATCAGCAGCGGACTGTTGTTGCCCATCGTGCCGGTGGGGATCGTCACCGTCTCGCGCCGCCCGATGGTCTCTATGGAATTAATGGACCGTTTTCCGAGATCCTCCGCGATTGGCGTGCCGGGTTGTTTGGGGGTAAGGGGCGCCAGAGGGGACGGGGAATCAGCGGGCGCGGAAAATAGTTCAACCTGGCACACCTGTTCTTGCGGCACACAAATATAAAGTTCGTGCGCGACCGGATCGCTGATTTCAATCTGGGTAACCGGTGACTGCTGTTGGCCGTCGTCAGGAACCAGCAGGCGACGCTCCTGAAAAATTCGCCCGGCTTTGTCACGTGCGATGGCGCGGTGATTCACCAGCGTGATGGTGCTGCCGTCGGCGAGCTGCCGAATCCATTCGGTTTTTACCGTGGCGCTGAAGGGAGCATTAGGCTGCGAGGGGATAAGGATACTGATCAGCACTTCATGCGTGCCGCCGTCGGGCGGACGTTGCGGCTGCGGCGGCGCCTGGGCGAAGGCCCCGAAATTTGGAAGAGCCAAGAACACCACTGGCAGAACAACGCATATTTTTTTCATGACTGCCTCGTAACGCTGGCGATTACGCGAAATACGCTTCATCACTTCCAGCGATATTACAGGGTGCTTACAGGGTGTCCCCACGGTAGGTGGCCACAAACCAGGTGTTGCCGAAGGGATCTTTCACCGTGGCGGAGCGTTCACCGTAGGGCTTGTCATTGGGAGCTTCCACGGAAGTCGCGCCCGCGCGCACGGCCTCACGGTAAGACGCGTCTGCGTCCGGTACGTAGACGTGCAGGTAGCACGGCATGGGCGGAAACTCGTCACGCGCTTCCTCGATTTCAAACGTGCCGCGGCCGATTCGAATGGTAGCGTGCAGAATCTTGCCGTCTTCGGACTTCGCGACGCCTTCCGCCACCGCATGAAACGCCGCTTCCGCGAAGGGAATCATTTTTTCAGCATCGCGGAGGAAGAGGTAAGGCTGAACATTCAGAATTCCTTCGGGCCCGGGCGTCCAGCCATCGGGAGTCGCGATTCTCCACAGGTTGCCAAACTCGTCTTTTACGCAACCCTGCCGATCGCCCCAAGGTTGGTCAGCCACGGCTTCAACGGGAGTCGCTTGGGCTTGCAAAGCGCGCTCGAAAGTAGCGTCCGCGTCGGCAACATACAGATGCACGGCCGTAGGCCGCGAGGGGTGCTGCTCATTGGCGTCGCTTAGCTCAATCACGGAATTGCCCACGCCGACCTCGCAATGCATCACCGAGCCGTCTGGCTGCGGGACGCGGATTCGTTCCGTAGCTTCAAAAGCGCTTTTCAGGAAATGAATGAATCGCGCCGCGCCGTGCACCAGAATGTATGGAGCGATGTTGTTGAAGCCGGGCCTGACGAAATGTGGAGTTCCAGCCGACGGTGCGGTGCCTTCGTTCATGGCTATCCTCCCTGCTTTCGAGTTAGCGCATTGTAGACTGCAAAATGGTCTGGGAACTAAAACAATAACGGCGCACCAGGAGGTGCGCCGCAGCTTCACGAGGATTGACGCGACTTATTTTGCAGCGAAATAGTCGGAATTGACGGGAGTGAAGCTCTGCCACTTTTC
>JBBRPU010000014.1:0-23522 GCA_038227545.1 Candidatus Acidiferrales bacterium | reverse complement strand
CCAGCCCGATGATCGCGGCGACAAATCCGCGCGGTTGTTTATCTTTTACTCCAATTTCAGAACTGACCAGATGGAAAAATTCAGGCAAGAGTACCGCGGCAACCAGGATGGTGATGATCCAAGGATCAATGGAGGGCAGCCAGCCGGCGGCGATGAGCGCGTGATTAAATGGCCAGAACAACGCGATGCCTTGCCATTGCGCCGCGTCCATCGCCAGATGTAGCCACTGCACCAGCAGTACGGCCACGAAAACCGCCGACACCGGTAGGCGCTGGCGTAATTCCGAAGAAGCCCATGCGCGATACGGCAGAGCAAAGATGACCGCGATTGCCAGCGATGCGACCAAGGAATGAGAATACGTGCGATGGCACTGCAAATAAACCGCGGGGCTGAACAGAGCGCTGAGACCGTCGAGGTCGGCGATGACGCCCGCAGGAATAGTCAAGGCCCACAAAAGTTTAGGAGCGCGTGGCAGAATTGCGCGGGACAATACGAGCGAAGCCAGGGCGTGGGTTCCGATGTCCATGCGAATGTTTAAGCCGGAGTGCTTAAAGGTCTAAGACGCCGCGCCGGTTTTAATTTTGTCGGCGGCAATTTCGGGAACCAACACTTTCAATGCCGCCGGTATAATTTTGAATTCCACCGGCAGGCGGCCAAGTGGTTCGCCGTCCACCTGCGCATATACCGGTTTGTCGTCTAACGGTTCGCAGACCAGCGATTCGGTTTTGGAAAAAAACACGCCATCGGTTCCGCGCAATTTTTCCATCCACAGGCTTGGCAGATAACTTAAATAGCGGAAGCCACTACGCGTGTTCAAGGTCATCACTTCGAATTTGTCTTCGTACAAATCCGCCAAAGTCGTAATTTTGAAAGGCCCGCCGTAGTGCTTGGTGCGGCCCACTACGACGAGTGATGAATCTTCCGACTGGCCGCCTATGGTGACGCGAAAATGCGGAAACTGGTAGCGGAACACTTCACGCGCGCCCTGCCACCAGTACGCCAGAATGCCGAGGCGCGCTTTCAGTTCCAGGTCAATGGAATAAACAATCATGCCGTCAGGTCCCGCGCCCGCAACGCTCAAAAAATATTTCTGCTTCGAGGGTTCGTTAACGGGCGTCGCCAGGCCCAGCGCAATATCGACAACGTTTCCGCGAATCAGCCGGCGGGCCGCGCTGGGAATGTCCCAGGGGAGCGTCAGCTCTTTGGCAAAAATATTCGCGGTGCCCGCGGGAAGCAGCGCCAGCGGCACGCGATGTCCGTTCGAATGTCCGGCGAGGCCGTTGACCACTTCGTTCAGCGTGCCATCGCCGCCGCAGGCGATGACCAGCTGGCGGCGCTCCACCGTGGCGCGACGCGCGATTTCCGTGGCATCACCCGGTCCCTTGGTCTCGGCCAACTCCGCCTCAATCCCGCTGGCGGCAAAAATGCTGCGCGCTTCATCCAGTTGGGCGCGGCGCTTCGCGCCTCCATGTCCGGCGTTGGGATTGTGAATCAGCAAAGCATTTTGCAGGCCGATAGTCATTGATGGGGTGGTCCGCGAGGCGCAATTCATTCTATATAATGTAAGAGCGAACACAGCATTTCTCTTCTGACAATTTCATGGCGAGGATTACATGGCTCGGGCCAGCGCGACAGTAAAAAGCGAAATTGAAGATCTGCGCGAGAAGTTGCGCCACCACGAGTACCGCTATTACGTTGCGGACGACCCGGAAATTTCCGACGCGGCTTATGACCGGTTGATGAACAAGCTCCAGGAACTGGAGACGGCGCATCCGGAATTGATTACCGCGGATTCTCCCACTGTGCGCGTCGGCGGCGCGCCGCGCTCCGGATTTCAAACCGTGGAGCACGCGCGGCCGATGTTGAGCCTGGACAACGCCTTTTCTTACGAAGCGCTGGGGGAATTCGATCGCCGCGTGCGCGAAAGTAGTGGCCGCGAAAAAGTCGAGTACATCGCGGAGCATAAGTTTGATGGTTTGAGCATTTCGCTGCAGTACGTGGGTGGCGCACTGGCCCGCGGACTGACACGCGGGGATGGGCGCACCGGTGAAGACGTGACCCCCAACGTAAAAACCGTTCGTTCCGTTCCGCTGCGCGTGGATCCGGCCGCGTTGAAAAAAGTAAAGCTGCCGGCCAATTTCGAAGTGCGCGGCGAAATCGTGATGCCCAAAAAGGCTTTCGCGGAGTTGAATCGCCAGCAGGAGTTGTCCGGCGGGAAAATCTTTGCGAATCCGCGAAATGCCGCGGCCGGGGGCGTACGCGTGCTTGATGCTTCCATCACCGCTTCACGACGGTTGGAATTTTTTGCTTATTATTTGCTGGTGGAAGGCAAATCCCCGTTCACAACGCTTTCGGAATCTTTGCAAGCGTTGAAAGCTCTGCACTTCCGCGCGTCCGCGGACTGGAAACTGTGCGACGGCATCGAAAACGTTTTGGCCTACTGCACCCACTGGGACGACAAGCGCGAAAAGTTGGCCTACGAAATTGATGGCGTGGTGGTGAAAGTAAATTCCATCCCCATCCAGAACGAGCTGGGTTATACAGCCAAAGCTCCGCGCTGGGCCATCGCTTACAAATATCCGGCGCGCCAGGAAAACACGGTGGTCAGAGACATCATTGTGCATGTGGGCCGCACCGGAACGCTCACTCCCGTGGCGATGCTGGAGCCGGTGCAAGTGGGCGGCGTCACCGTCAGCCGCTCCACGTTGCATAACATGGACGAAATTGATCGGCTGGGCGTGCAGATTGGCGACACCGTGCTCGTTGAGCGCGCCGGCGAAGTCATTCCGCACGTTCTGAAGGTGGTCAAAGAAGCAAACGATCGCCGGCCGTTTCGCATGCCGGAAAAATGCCCGGAGTGCGGCAGCACCATTCATAAAGCACCTGACGCGGTCGCGTACCGCTGCGTGAATTCCGCCTGCCCGGCGAAGAGAAGGGAATCGCTGCTCCATTTCGCCAGCCGCCACGCGATGAATATTGATGGCCTGGGCGAAAAAATCGTGGACCAGCTCATCGAACAGAGTCTGGTTCGCGACGTGGCAGACTTGTATCTGCTGAAGCTCAAAAAATTAACTACGCTGGAACGCTTTGCGGAAAAATCCGCGCAGAATTTGTTGGATGAGATTGTCGCCAGCAAAAAAGCCAGCCTGGCCCGGCTGATTTACGCTCTGGGGATCAGCTTCGTGGGCGAACGCACCGGCGAACTGCTGGCTGGACATTTTTCTTCGCTCGAAGAACTGGCGGGCGCGACCCAGGAGCAACTCGAAGAAGTCTCCGAAGTGGGGCCCAAAGTAGCCGCCGCCATCACGGAATTTTTCTCCGAGTCCGCGAACGTGCACCTCATCAAGAAACTGCACAAAGCGGGCGTTCATCCCACGATGGAGAAGCGCGAAATAAAGAGCGATAAATGCGCGGGCCAATCGTTTGTGTTCACCGGCAGCCTGGCGAATCGCAGCCGCGAAGACGCCGCTGAAATCGTGAAGCAGCATGGCGGCACGGTTTCCGGATCGGTCAGCAAGAAAACCAGCTACGTAGTGGTGGGCACCGACCCAGGTTCCAAGCACGACAAAGCCAAATCGCTGGGCGTCCCCATACTCACGGAAAAAGAATTCGAAAAGCTTATCGGAAAAAATTAGTGGCCTTCCGCAAGTTTAACCAGGCTGTATAGCGCGTGATTTACAGGGGTAGGTACGCCGAGCTCTGCGCCGCGGCGTGAGATGTAGCCATTCAGCGAATCGATTTCCGTCTTCTTGCCGCGCATCATGTCCTGCGCCGTCGAAGAAAAAGCCTCGGTCAGTTGCGCCGCGATCTTTAGCGCTCCCGCGAGAGCATCTTCACGATTCTCGATCCCGGGCAGGGTAACGCCAGCGGCGTGCGCAACGGCCAAAACTTCTTGCACCAGGGATTCGACCACACGTCTTGCATCATTGCTAGCCGCTATCTCTCCATAGGTCACGCGCCCGAGTGCTGAAATTGCATTGAGGGCGCAATTCCAGGTGAGTTTGTTCCACAGGTCTCCAACGATATTGTCGGTGATGCGGCACGTGACGTTCGCGCGGGAGAACAACGCGGCCACTCGCTCGGTCTTTTCGCTGCGAGGCCCCACGGCGAGGTCTCCGCGGCCGACGTGCTTGATTCTGCCGGGTTCCGGCGCGGCCACCGCCACGTAGACCACCGCCGGCAAGACTTCCAGAGTTGCTGCGGTGCGAATCTGTTCCACGTTGTCCACGCCATTTTGCAAACTAACGATCAGCGCACCATCGGATACCACCGCTGCGAGCTCTCGCGCGGTCGCAGCGTTGTCGGTGGTTTTCACGCAGAACAGCACAATATCCGCGCCGCGCGCAGCACCGATTTCGGTGGAGGCCTTCACGCGTATGACTTCCTGAAATTGCAACGTATCGAGGAACAGCCCGTGGTTATTTACAGCCTCAACAAAATTCTGTCGCCCGATGAACGTAACCGGTGCTCCTGCCCTGGCAAGCAGGCCGCCGAAATATCCGCCAACCGCACCTGCTCCGATGACAGCGATGCTTGGCCAGTTTTCTGCTGTAGTCACGCTGTCCCCGCCGAAAACCTGGATTTCACTTCGCGTTTAAAACAACGTCAGTCGGAAAGAACGAGGATGTAGTGGTCGCCTTTTTTCAGAAAGCGAACATACTCTTTCCACTTCTCAACGCCGATGGGATTTTCTTTTCGCAATCTCTTGTAAGCAGCCCGAAAAAGTCCGGAGATCTTACGTTCATATTCTCCCGTGTCGTATTGCGCTTCGAATTCTTCGTTCAATGCGCTGGGATCTTCGATCGCGTCCTCACTCTCGGTGAAATACATCATGCGCTTTTCCACATCCGATAGAGCTGCGCCTTCCATGGTGGCTTGTTGCACCACTTGCGCCACGAGAAAATCCTTGGCTTCCTGAGCAGTCATGCTGCGGATTCTAAGTGCTGGCCCGAAAACCTACAAGGAGGTTCTTACACTCGCGGGGTATACTTGAAGCAGCGGGCGGGCCGGGTAATCGCTGGCTGCTGGGCCGCAAGGCGCAGTGGCGGGAGGAAAGTCCGGACACCGTCCTGAGGCGTGGCGAGCGCAAGCTCGCCAGAACTCTTGACAGGGCAACGCGCCTGGTAACGCCAGGGGGCTTCGTCCGAAAGGCGAGGCTACGGATAGTGCCACAGAAAATTAAACCGCCGGCGCAGCGCAGCACGGTGGCATCGCGCAGGGAGACCTGCGAGACGTCTCACACTGCTCGCATCGCCGGTAAGGGTGAAAAGGTGGGGTAAGAGCCCACCGCTTCGTCAGCAATGGCGAGGGCACGGAAAACCCCGCGTGGTGCAAGGCGATATAGGAGGGGAGAGCTGGCCCGGCTCATTGAGCGCCGTTCGTGCAAACGGACGCGCTCCATTCACGTGGCGCAAGCCGCGTGAATAGAAAACCCTCGGGTAGGCTGCTGGAGTCCCGGTGCGAACCGGGACCTAGAGGAATGATTGCCGCGGTGTGCAGTGCGCCATGCGCGTTGCCACGCCGCACAGAATCCGGCTTACAGGCCCGTCCGCTATAATATTCACGTGGGGCGTTCAGTCCCTCGAAGTTCGGTCTGCTCGTTCAAACTCCCGCAACGCCGCCAGCAGGTCGCTTCCTTCAAACCGCAGATCGACTGCGTTTGCGTGAATTTTCCTTCAACACTAAGGCATCCACCGCGTTTCCAATGCGATGTTAGCTGGTTGTGCAATTACGAGAAAAATTAGAGTTGGGAGCATTTATTCCAGGGTTAAGGTGGTTGAACCGACGGCAATGGCCAGACTTCATCGGCCAATCTGCGCGCCTGCACTATTTCGCGAGATTTTCGAACCGCCGGTGCAGGGATTGCGCTCCGTCACCAAAATTCTGTCGAATTTTTACAGGAGTAATACTGTCTATGATCCCCATCACCAGCCGACTCCGTCTTGCCACCTTGTTAGGCGCATCCCTCGTAGTCACAGCATGCAGCGGCGTAAAAACGCCCAGCGGCGGCGGGGGAGGAGGGGGTGGCACAACCCCGCACTCCATCAGCGGTACAGTCTCCGGCCTTGCGGGCAGCGGCTTGGTGTTACAGAACAACGGTGGCGACAGCCTCACTGTGGCTGCTAACGGCCCCTATACGTTTCTGACCAAGGTCGCCGGCGCGTACGCCGTCACGGTGCTAACGGAGCCCACAAATCCGCCGCAAGTTTGCACCGTCGCGAATGCCTCCGGCACCGCCAATGCGGATATCACCAACGCGAACATAACCTGCGTCGCGAGCTTTACCGTGGGCGGTACTGTGACCGGCGTCGTTGGCACTGGACTCGTCCTTCAGGATAACGGTGGAGATAATTTCACCGTCACCATGAATGGAGCCTTCACATTTGCTACTCCTCTCGCTACTGGTGGTAGTTACGCTGTGACAATCTTGACGCAGCCCAGCAATCCTGCACAGAACTGCATCATCACCACTGGGACAGGCAGTGGCACAGTCACCGCCAACGTAACCACGGATGACGTTACCTGCAAGGCCGTTACCTTCAACGTCGGTGGAAACGTGGTCGGACTGCTCGGGCCGCCGCCTCCGCCGCCGAATAGCCCGCTGACGGACAACAGCTACCAGTTGCAAAACAATGGCGGCGACAACAAAATTATCTCGCAAAACGGACCATTCACTTTCGCGACGCAAGTAGCCCAGGGCGGCGCTTACTTCCTTACCGAGATCAGTTTTCCTTCCACCCAACCTTTTTCCTGCACGCGGTGGGATTTTTCCGGGGTCGTTGCGAATGCAGACATCAGCGACATCCTTGTGGATTGCGGGCACGACGATTGGACCTTCATCAATGGAACCAAGATCGCCGGTACCAACGTCGCGCAGAATTATGGCGTATTCGCGATTCCTACGGTGCCCCCGACTCCCCCGCCCAGCCCCTTTACAAATACACCCGGTGGGCGAGACTCTGGCGCCACGTGGATTGACGCGAGTGGCAATCTATACCTCTTCGGCGGACTGGGTTTTGAACTGACCGGCAAAACCCCTCCGGATACTCAACCAGGATTCCTGAACGATCTGTGGATTTGCCCGCTCCCAGTCTATGGAGACTACTGCGACTGGGCACTTGTAGAGATGCCAGTTATGGGTAACTTTCCAATCGCCCAGAACCAGAACGCAGTTGGTGCCTATGGCACCAAAGGTATCCCGTCCACCTCGAATCGCGCAGGCGGCCGCTGGGGTTCCGCTACCTGGAAGGATGCCTCCGGCAATTTCTGGCTATTTGGAGGACAGGGTGCTTCGTCTAACGGACTCGGGCTGCTGAACGATTTGTGGCGTTATAACGCTGGGAGTGGCCAGTGGACGTGGGTGAGCGGCAGCAATCTGAACAATCAGGGCGGAACCTACACCGGACTACCCGCTGCACTGACACCCGGAGCGCGTTGGAGCCCCGCTTCCTGGACCGACAATTCGGGGAATTTCTGGATGTTCGGCGGTTTCGGCTACGACAAGAACGGTCAGCTTGGACAGTTAAACGACCTCTGGGAATACACCGCCGGACACTGGGTCTTTGTTTCTGCAACCGTGGCCGGTTCCGACACCATGAACCAAAACGGAGTTTATGGAACTCAGGGTACTCGCGCGGCCGCTAATACTCCTGGCTCCCGGCAAACTGCCGCGGCCTGGAAGGACGCCTCGGGAAATCTGTGGCTCTTCGGTGGAGAAGGAAATGACTCTACCGGAACGGCTAACGGAGTTCTGAATGATCTGTGGGAATACGACATCGCCAGCAATCAGTGGACCTGGGTTACTGGATCCACTGCGGCAAATCAAGACGGAAATTATGGGCCAGCTCCGTCCATTGGTGCCGCCAATATTTCCAGCGCCGCAGGTACTTTCGGCATAATTCCCGGGACCGCAAGCACCGTGCCGGGGTCGCGTTGGGGACCCAGCGCTTGGACCGATACGGTCGGCAACCTTTGGCTATTGGGCGGCTGGGGACTCGATGCTACCGGCACGCATGGCAACGGCTACCTGAATGACTTGTGGGCTTACACTCCTAATGCCACTAATGTCACGCAGCCCGGCGTCTGGACCTGGGTCAAGGGTTCCAACACCGGGAACCAGAACGGTATCTATTTCGACGGGAAGCGGCCTTATTTCACACGCGTAACCTGGACTCCTGGCGCTCGCAGAGGCGCTATGAGCTGGATAGACTCGCAAGGTGAATTCTGGCTCTTTGGTGGTCAGGGTTACGATTCCACCAGCGCCTCCGGCGACGGCTATCTCAACGACCTGTGGAGATACGTTCCGTTTAAGTAGCGCGGTTGGAACAATCTCTAACCTAAACTTCCGGCGTTTGTCACGCGTGATCCGCGCGGCAAACGCCGCTTTCTTTTGCTGCCACGCGATTCGGCGTACTTCAGGTTTTCATTCATAATGTGAACGCATCGTTTGTCTGCGCGCAACAGCACGCGCACCAGCTCCGCGCATTGCAATATTTATGACCAACCTTATACCCAAGTCCCTTCGCGCAATCAGCAGCGACGGCTGGCTGCTGTTTCTGACGCGGTTCACGAGACTGTTTGCCTACGGCTCGCTTTCCGTGATTTTGGTTTTCTACCTCGTGAGCCTGGGGCTCACCGAGCCGCAGACCGGGCTGATCTTCAGCCTGACGCTCGCCGGCGACATGGTTGTTTCGCTTTACCTCACCACGCGCGCCGACCGCATCGGCCGCCGCCGCATGTTGATCATTGGCGCGGTGCTCATGGCCGCCGCGGGTGTGGCCTTCGCCTCCACAAAAAATCTTCTCTTCCTGATCATTGCGGGCACCATCGGCGTTATCAGTCCCAGCGGGAACGAAGTCGGCCCATTTCTTTCCATTGAGCAGGCCTCGCTCTCGCATATCGTGCCCGGAAGTTCGCGCACGGAAGTTTTTGCCTGGTACACCCTGGCTGGTTCTGTGGCCACTGCGCTCGGAGCGCTAGCGGGCGGCGGGCTCGCGCAAGCCCTGCAACATAGGTCGGTCACCATCGAGAGCAGCTATCGCATGGTGGTGATTTTGTATGCCGCGATCGGCCTGTTGCTGGCGGTGCTGTTCATGCGCCTTTCCAAACAAGTGGAAGTCGCGGTCGCACAAAAAGATTCATCGGCGAAAGCAGATTTTTTTGGTGTGCCTCGCTCGCGCGGCGTTATCGCAAAACTTTCCAGTCTCTTCGCGCTGGATTCTTTCGCCGGCGGCTTCGTGGTGCAGAGTTTCGCGGCCTATTGGTTTTATCTGCGCTTCGGAGTGAAGCCCGCAACCCTGGGCGCAATTTTCTTCTGGGCTAACGTTTTCGCGGGGATTTCCGCGCTGCTGGCCTCCAGGCTCGCTGCGCGTATCGGTTTGGTACGCACCATGGTGTTCACCCATCTGCCTTCGAACGTGTTGCTGATTCTCGTGCCGCTGATGCCCACGCTCCCGTTGGCCATTGCCGTTTTGCTCGCGCGCTTCAGCATCAGCCAGATGGATGTCCCCGCGCGGCAGTCCTACATCATGGCGGTCGTTCCGCCCGAGGAGCGCTCCGCCGCCGGCGGCATTACTGGAGTCGCGCGCACCACCGGCGCGGCAATCAGTCCATTGCTTGCGGGATTTCTCTTCGCGCGCCCGTCGCTGATCAGCGTGCCTTTTTTTCTGGCCGGCGGTCTAAAAATTGTCTACGACATTCTTCTTTTTTATTCTTTCCGCACCGTGCAGCCACCCGAGGAAACCTGAATCACCATTTGTGTTACTAGGCTTTCTTACCCCCTTGTATCGCGCAAAATAAAGTCGTATACCTATTCCGTACCGCCAGGATCATTTTTTTACCCGGCTGGTGCGTTATATTGAAGGTGAACGACATGCGAGCACACCCCCGGCGTTCGCGCAAACAAGCAGGTGAAGGAACCACCGAGTACGCACTCCTCATCGTGCTGATTGGATTACTGGTGGTTGGGGCCATTCGCCTCCTGGGTTCCGCAACATCCAGTCAAATGAAGAAAACTGGCGATGTAGTTTCTGGCAGCTCTGCAAGTGGTGGCGGCGCCGCTGGTAGCGGCGGCAGCAGCGCGAGCGGGACCTCTAGCGGCGGTTCCAGTGGGGGCAGCGGTGGTGCAGGCGGCTCCACGGGCAGCGCCGGGAGTGGTGGAAGCGGAAGCGGTGGAAGTGGAAGCGGCGGCGGTGCCGGCAGTGTCGGTAACCCGCCGGCGGCCGTGCACTAGCTAAATCTTAAAAATTTGAACCATTCCGAACGCCGTCCAGATTTGGGCGGCGTTTTGCTTTCGTTCACCGCTCCGATTACTTGCCCGGCTTCTGCGCCGCGCTCTGAGACTTCTGATGAGCATCCAGCGAGGCCTGATGGGCTTTGTTGGCGTGCTCCATCGCTTGCCGGGAATGTTCGCTGCCGGTCTGGTGGTCTTCTTTTCCGTGATGAGCGGCGGCGGCCCGGTGCGCATGAGCGGCCTGCTCGTGAAATTCCGCCGCTCGTTGATGGGAATCGTTAGGCATGATGATCCTTTCTGTTATTCGCTGTATGGTGCTGCAATATTTTAGCCCCAAAATGCGGCGCGGCGGTTGTACTGTATTGCACTGACGCCGCAGTTCGAAGTACGTGGCGCGCTTCGGAGCGGTCAACTCTTCGAGATGATCATTCTCATTATGGGCATCACCGGTTCCGGCAAAACCACCATTGGCGAACTGCTGGCCGCGCGACTGCACTGGACCTTCGCCGACGCCGACGATTTTCATTCCGTAGCCAACAAAGAAAAGATGCACCAGGGGATTCCGCTTACGGATGCGGACCGCGGTCCGTGGCTGGTGGCTATCCGCGCTCAGATGTTGCGCTGGGCCGCTGCAAGCACGAGTGGGGTCATCACCTGTTCCGCCCTCAAGCAAAGTTATCGGGATTTTTTGCTGGCGCCCGACGCGGCCGCTCCGAATTTTTCCAACGCAGTCAGAATAATTTACCTGCGCGGAACTCCGGCCTTGATCGCCTCTCGCGTACACGAGAGGGCCGGGCACTTTGCCGGTGAGTCTCTGCTGGCCAGCCAGCTGGCCACCCTGGAAGAGCCCCAGGATGCTGTAACCGTGGATATTGACCATACTCCCGACCAAATCGTGGAAGAGATTCTGCGGCGCGTGCATCCGGAGTAACGAAATAGGCCACACCTCACTAAGCCAAAAAAATTTGCCACGTATCGCCGAATAGCGCGTGGAGTTTTCGTTTGTGGCAAAGTAGTTCAGATGCCCCCGCAGCCTCCCCTTCAGCCGAACACGCTCGTTGACAAAAATCCCACATCGCCAGGCATCGCGGTTTTCAATTTCCCAAATTTTCGCCTCTTTCAGATCGCTCGTTTCTGTATGGTCCTCGCGCTCGAAATGCAATCCGTCGCCGTCGGTTGGCAAATTTACGAAATCACCAAACGCCCGCTGGACCTCGGCCTTGTCGGCCTCGCGCAATTCCTTCCGGGTATCCTGCTGTTTCTTGTTTCTGGACACGTGGTGGACCGCTTCAACCGGCGTCTTGTCCTGGTGCTGTGCTACTGCGGCCACGTCCTGTGCTCCACCCTGCTGCTGCTGGTGTCTTTGCGTGCCGAACGCTCTGTAGGACTCATCTATTGCGTCCTCGTGCTCATCGGTGTGGTTCGTTCCTTTAACGGACCGGTGAGCCGCGCCATTCTTCCGCAACTCGTTCCTGAAAAGCATTTCCCCAGCGCCGTCGCCTGGGCCTCCAGCGTATTTCAAGCGGCAACAATTCTGGGCCCGGCGGTCGGCGGTGTGGCTTACGCCGCTTTTCACGGTCCGTCATTTGTTTACGCCGCGGCCGCTGCTGGCTCAAGCGTTGGTGTGCTGGCCACGCTGCGGATCAAGTCGCAAGTGAAAGTCCGGCCGCGCGAACCTGTCAACCTGTCCACCGTACTCGCCGGCTTCCATTACATCTGGCGCGAGAAATTAATTCTCGGCTCTATTTCGCTGGATCTTTTCGCCGTGTTGCTTGGCGGCGCGGTCGCGCTGCTACCCGTTTATGCGCGCGAGATCTTGCTGACCGGGCCGTGGGGGTTGGGTTTACTGCGCAGTGCTCCCGCCGTAGGCGCAGCGTCAATGGCACTGTTTCTGGCTTACCGCCCACTGCGACGCAAAGCGGGAAAAACCATGCTGTGGTGCGTAGCGGGTTTTGGAGTGTGCACGGTAATTTTCGGAATCTCGCACAGCCTGGTGGTCTCGCTGCTGGCGCTGGTTTTCGTGGGCGCCACCGATATGGTCAGTGTGATCGTCCGCGGGACGCTCATCCAGGTGGCTACGCCGGACGAAATGCGCGGCCGCGTCAATGCCGTGGACATGATTTTTATTGGCGCATCCAACGAGTTCGGGCAGTTTGAATCCGGCCTTACCGCCCACTGGTTTGGCACCGTTCCCGCGGTAGTTCTGGGAGGCCTTGGGACGCTGGCAGTAACCGCTATATGGGCGTGGAGTTTTCCGGAGTTAAGAAACGCGGACAGCTTGACCGATATTCGCGGCTGAGATTCACTGGACCGGCGCAGTGGATGGATTCATGAGCCTTACCGGCGGCGGTGGACCTTCATTTTGTAACAAAGCGGACTTCACGTTTGCCGAAACTTTATCCGCATTCTTCAACAGCATCGTCACCTGCCAAAGCTGCGTATCGGTCAGTCTCGGCTTGAAACCTGGCATTCCCGTCATGCGCACGCCGTTCGCCACCGTCCAGTAAGTCTCCCAAGGTTCGTCATCGGTGACTCCCGTACCCTTAAACAATTGGGGCGGGTCTGGAGCCATGCCCTCGGCTATGTTGGTTTTGGGTTCCCCCGGTAATCCGTGGCACACCGCGCAATTCTGCTTATAAACTTGCGCTCCTGCTAAATAGTTGGGCTCGTCCGCGGGAACCTGAGGCTCCACATGCGGCAACTTGTTCATGTACGCGTGAAATCCCATGCGCGCAAATTTGTGTTCGAAAGGCATAGGGGCGGCTGTAACCGCAACGGGCGCGCTTCCCGTCGAAAAATAAAGATAAACGCCCACGAACACCAGCAGGAAGCCCAGCAAAATGCCTAAAACCAGTCCTCTGAACATTTTTGCTCCTCGCAAGTTCGGTGCTCTATCAAGCGGCACCGTTCAGAACAGCACAATATCAGTCCAGGCGTTGCGATAGTCTACGATTTCCAAAGCGTTTCTGCACGGGCGAAGTTAGAAAACTGCAATGTATTCATTTTTTATTTCACTCGTCAGCCGGGGGCCCGCCCAGGAAGTGTTCGTAACCTTTTGCAGGTAAAAGCCGTCTTATCTATTCGTAGCACCTATTTTTGGGTACGCTACCTTATCGTCCCGGCGTTAGAAACGTGTGCTCGCGCGGTACTCTGACCGTGCGGAATTTAGATGTTCGCAATAAGAATCCAGCAGGAGAAATGAATGGCGCAGTTTGAATCCGCTGATCTTCACAGTCCCGCCGCTTCAGAGAGAGTTGGTGCCGGCGCGCCACCCGCGAAAAGCCGCTGGTGGCTATGGCTGCTGGCCGTGGGCGTGCTCCTGATCGGAATCTGGTATTACCGCGGCTCGCACAACAAAACGGAAGCGGAAAGCAAGAATGGCGCAAACACTCCCGGCGGCGCAGGCGGCGGCAAGGGCGGCAAGGGTGGACCCGGCGGCGCTCCCATCGTTCCCGTTGTGGTGGCCACCGCTCAACGCGGAGATCTGCCCGTGTACTTCACTGGGCTAGGAACCGTAACCGCCTTCAACACCGTCACCGTGCACAGCCGCGTGGATGGCCAACTCATCAGCGTCGCATTCAAAGAAGGCCAGTTCGTTCATCAGGGTGAAGTGCTCGCGCAAATTGATTCGCGGCCATTCCAGGTAGTCCTTGCGCAGGCCGAAGGGGCCCTGGCGAAAGATCAGGCGCAGCGCAAAGACGCGGAGACCAATCTCGAGCGCTATAAATTGCTGTACGGAGAAGGCGTGATCGCGAAGCAGCAGATGGATACACAAGCTGCGCAAGTCGGGCAGTTCGATGGCTCGATAAAAACCGACCAGGCCACCATTGATAGCGCAAAATTGCAGTTGTCGTACTCACGCATCACCGCGCCCATCAGCGGTCGCGTCGGTTTACGCCTGGTGGACGCCGGCAACATGGTGCACGCCAGCGATCCCGGCGGCCTGGTGGTCATCACCCAGTTGCAACCGATTTCCGTGATTTTCAGCCTGCCGCAGGATCAGTTGCCGCCCGTGGTTACCAAGTTGCGCGCCGGCGGGCAGCTCCCCGTGGATGCTTTCGACCGGGATAACACCGCCAAGATTACTTCTGGCACCCTCGCCAGCATTGACAATCAGATTGACACCACCACCGGCACCTACAAATTGAAAGCCATGTTCACCAACGAAAACAATTTGCTGTTCCCCAATCAGTTCGTGAACGTGCATTTACTGGTGGACACCAAGCGCAATCTCACCATCGTGCCCACCGCCGCCATTCAACGCGGCCCGCAAGGCACTTATGTCTACGCGGTAGACAGCACCAACACCGCAAAAATTCATAACATCACCATCGCGCAGACCACCAATGACTCGGTGGGCATCAGCGCCGGCCTCAATCAGGGAGATGTCGTGGTCATTGATGGCCAGGACAAATTGCAGGATGGCTCCAAGGTTAATCCCGCCAGCGGCGATACTGGCAAGCGCGATGGCGGCCCGAGCGCGGGAAACTCCGGCAACACGCCGCCCCCGAATAACAATCCGCAGGCAGCGCCCGCCGCTCCAGGAGCGACTCGAGGAAATAAGCGATGAATCTTTCGCGGCCGTTTATTCTGCGGCCGGTGGCGACCACGCTCCTGATGGTCGGCATTCTGCTCGTGGGCTTCGTCGCGTACCATCAGCTTCCTGTTTCTGCGCTACCCCAGGTGGATTACCCCACCATCCAGGTGCAGACCTTCTATCCCGGAGCCAGTCCGGACGTCATGGCTTCTTCCGTTACCGCTCCGCTTGAGCGCCAGTTCGGCCAGATTCCCGGCCTGAATCAGATGACTTCCACCAGCTCCTTCGGAAGCTCCATCATCACGCTGCAGTTCGGCCTGGACCTGAACATTGATATCGCCGAGCAGGAAGTACAAGCCGCCATCAATGGCGCCTCCAATGTTTTGCCGCAGGGACTTCCCAATCCTCCGATTTACAGCAAGATCAATCCCGCCGACGCCCCGATCCTCACCCTCGCATTGACTTCCGAGTCGATGGCGCTTTCGAAAGTCGAGGATCTTACCGACACTACGCTGGCGCAGAAAATTTCGCAGCTAACCGGCGTGGGTCTCGTCAGCATCAGCGGCGGCCAGCGCCCCGCAGTACGCATTCAAGCCAATCCAACTGCGCTCGCTTCCTACGGATTAAGTCTCGAAGACCTGCGCACTTCGCTCAGCCAGGCCAACGTGGATCAGGCCAAAGGCACCTTTGACGGTCCCCATCAGGCCTACACCATCGGCGCCAACGACCAACTCGTTTCCAGTGACGGTTATCGTCCCATCATCGTCGCCTATCGCAACGGAGCCGCCGTGCGGCTCACAGACGTCGCCACGGTAATTGATGGCGCGGAAAATGTTCGCCAGGCCGCGTGGGCCAACAAAAATCCCGCGGTTATTCTTAATATCCAGCGCCAACCCGGCGCCAACATCATCGCCGTGGTGGATCGCATCAAAAAACTTTTACCGCAACTGCAAGCCTCCCTGCCTGCCGCCATCCACGTAAATATTCTCACCGACCGCACCGCCACCATCCGCGCCTCCGTGGAAGACGTGCAGTTCGAATTGATGCTGACCATCGGCCTGGTCGTGCTGGTCATTTTCCTATTTCTCCGCAGCGTCCGCGCCACCATCATTCCCAGCTTCGCGGTGCCCCTTTCCATCGTCGGGACTTTCGGCGTCATGTATCTGCTGGGCTACAGCTTGAACAATCTTTCCCTCATGGCCCGGACCATCAGCACCGGTTTCGTGGTGGACGACGCCATCGTGATGATTGAAAACATCACCCGTTACATTGAAGAAGGTCTGCCTCCGCTCGAAGCCGCGCTGAAAGGCGCCGAGCAAATCGGATTCACGATTCTGTCCTTGACCGTTTCGCTCATCGCCGTTCTGATCCCGCTGTTGTTCATGGGCGATATCGTGGGCCGCCTTTTCCGCGAATTCGCCATCACTCTCGCCGTCACTATCTTGGTTTCCGCTTTCGTCTCTCTGACGCTTACGCCCATGATGTGCGCGAAACTTTTGCGCCATCGCAGCAGGGAAGAGGAAGGCTGGTTCTACCGCAAATCGGAAGATGCCTTTAACGCGGTGATTGCCGCTTACGGACGCACGCTCAAAACCGTGCTGCAATATCGCAAGATTACCCTGCTGGTCACCGTCGCCACCCTGGTGGCTACCATCCTTCTTTACATCTACATCCCCAAAGGGTTTTTCCCAGTACAGGACACCGGAGTGATTCTGGGCGTCACCGAAGGACCGCAGGACGTGTCTTTTACTGCCATGCAAAAAAGGCAACTGGCGCTCGCCGACGTGATCCTGAAAGATCCCGCGGTCGAAAGCCTGTCTTCCTTCATCGGCATTGATGGCACCAACACCACGCTGAACAGCGGGCGCATTCAGATAAATTTGAAGCCGCTTGCGCAGCGGGACCTCAACGCCAGCGACGTGATTCGCCGCCTGCAGCCGGAGGTCGCCAAGGTGGACGGCGTTTCGTTGTTCATGCAGCCGGTGCAGGACCTCACCGTGGAAGACCGCGTGAGCCGCACGCAATTTCAATACACGCTGGAAGACGTGGACCAGAAAGAATTGTCCTATTGGACGCCGCGTTTTATGGACAAGCTAAAGTCCATTTCGGAAATCCGCGACCTGGCCAGCGATCAGCAGAATGAAGGTTTGCTCGCCACGCTTACAATCGATCGCGACACCGCTTCGCGCCTCGGCGTTTTGCCCGCGGATATTGACAACACCCTCTACGACGCTTTCGGCCAGCGCCAGGTCTCTACCATTTTCACGCAGCTCAATCAATATCACGTGGTCATGGAAGTGGATCCGCAGTTTCAACAGAATCCCGATTCGCTGAAAAACATCTACGTGCATTCTTCCACTGCACAACAGGTTCCACTCAGCGCCTTCACTCGCATGGAGCCAGGGACGACTCCGCTCACGCTGAATCACCAGGGTCAATTCCCGGTGGTCACTCTTTCGTTCAACCTCGCGCCCCGGGCGGCGCTGGGCGACGCCGTCAACGCCATCAACAAGGTCAAGCAGGATTTGAACATGCCCGCCAGCGTGCAAGGCACTTTCCAGGGCACCGCTGCCGCCTTTCAGAATTCACTGGCCAACGAACCTATCCTGATTCTTGCCGCGCTCATCACCGTGTATATCGTGCTGGGCGTTTTGTACGAGAGCTACATTCATCCCATTACGATTTTATCCACGCTGCCATCCGCGGGCGTTGGCGCGATTCTCGCTCTGCTACTGTGCCGGTCGGAGTTCAGCGTGATCGCCTTGATCGGCATCATCCTGCTGATTGGCATCGTCAAGAAAAACGCCATCATGATGATTGACTTTGCGCTCGAAGCCGAACGCAAAGAAGGAAAAGCTCCGCTCGATGCTATCTACGAAGCCTGCCTGCTGCGTTTTCGTCCGATCATGATGACCACCATGGCCGCGCTGCTTGCCGGGTTACCGCTGGCCCTGGGCACTGGCGTTGGCGCGGAACTTCGCCGCCCTCTGGGTATCACCATTGTGGGCGGCCTGATTCTGAGCCAACTCCTCACGCTCTACACCACTCCGGTCGTATATCTGGCGTTTGACTGGCTCGCGCATCGCTTCCAGTTTCACATTGGCAATCCCGCTCCTCACGAAGGTCCGGGCGGCGCCGCTCCGCATCCGGCACCGGGAGATTAGCGCATGAATTTTTCTTCCAACTTTTCCGCGCCCTTCATCCGCAGGCCCGTCGCCACTTCATTGATCACGTTCGCGATTTTCTTGTCCGGCGCGGCAGCCTTCAGATTTTTGCCTGTCGCTCCGCTCCCGCAGGTAGATTTTCCCACCATTTCTGTAGGCGCGGGCTTGCCGGGAGCCAGCCCGGAAACCATGGCCTCTGCCGTGGCCACGCCGCTCGAGCGCCAATTCGGGCGAATCGCGGGAGTCACGCAGATGACTTCTTCCAGCGGACTCGGCAACACCGGCATCACTTTACAATTTGATTTGAACCGCGACATCAACGCCGCTGCGCGCGACGTGCAGGCCGCCATCAACGCCGCGCGCAGCCAGCTACCCGCCGACATGCCCGGCCAGCCCACCTATCGCAAAGTAAATCCCGCCGACGCGCCCGTTTTATTGCTCGCGCTTACCTCCCAAAATATTCCACCGCCGCAAATTTACGACGCCGCAGATTCCATCCTCGCTCAGAAACTCGCGCAGGTGGAAGGCGTGGGCCAGGTTTTTGTGTGGGGCAGCTCGCGGCCGGCCGTTCGCGTGGAGGTGAATCCCACACAGCTCAACAGTTATGGTGTCAGCCTCGAAACGGTGCGCAAGGCGCTCCAGTCCGCGAACTCCAATCTCGCGAAAGGTTCTGTTTCCGATGGTCAACGCAGCACCAACATTGCCAACACCGATCAACTTTTTAAAGCCTACGAATACCAGCCGCTGATTATTGCCGGCCACCCCGGCGGTTCGCTGCGCTTGCAGGATGTCGCCGAAGTGCTGGACTCCGTCGAAGATACCCGCAATCTCGGACTTTCCGGCGGCAAGCCCGGAGTAATTCTGGCCATCTTCCGCCAGCCCGGCGCCAACATGATTGAGACCGTGGATCGTATCAACGCGGAACTCCCCAGGCTTCGCGCTTCCATCTCTCCGTCGCTGCATTTGAACACCATCATTGATCGCACCATCACCATTCGCTCTTCCGTACACGATGTGGAGGTCGCGCTGGTCATCTCCATCGTGCTGGTCATATTTGTGGTGTTCGCATTTTTGCGCAACGTGTGGGCCACCATCATTCCCAGCGTAGCCGTGCCCCTTTCGCTGATCGGCACGTTCGGCGTGATGTATGTCTGCCACTACAGCCTCGACAATTTGTCGTTGATGGCGCTTACCATCTGCACCGGTTTCGTTGTGGATGACGCCATCGTGGTCATCGAGAACATCGCCCGCCACATCGAAGCGGGCATGACTCCTTACGAGGCTTCCATGAAGGGCGCCAGTGAGATCGGCTTCACTGTAATTTCCATGAGCACCTCGCTCATCGCCGTCTTTATTCCCATTTTGCTCATGGGCGGCATTGTGGGCCGCCTGTTCCGCGAATTCGCCGTGGTGCTCAGTGTGGCCATCACCGTCTCGCTTTTTATTTCACTTACCACCACGCCCATGATGTGCGCGCGTTTCCTCCGGCCCGATACCGGACGCCACAATCGCCTATATAAATTTTCCGAAAACGCCTTCAATTGGCTTCTCAGCGTTTATGATTTTTCTCTGAAGTGGGTTTTGCGCCACCAATTTCTAATCCTGCTCGTCACCATCGGCACTGTTTGCCTTAACGTCTATTTGTTTGCGATCACGCCGAAAGGTTTTTTCCCCCAGCAGGACACTGGGCGGGTCGCCGGAATGATTCAGGGAGATCAGGACCTATCCTTCGCGGCCATGTCGGAAAAAATGCGCGAGTTTACCGACGTGGTCTTGCAGGATCCGGGCATTGATACCGTCACATCCTTTACCGGAGGAGGAAGCGGCGGCGGCACCGCGCGCATGTTCGCGCAGCTCAAACCACTCGAAGAGCGGAAGATCAGCGCCGATCAGGTTATCGCGCGCATCCGCGGCAAAACCGCAAAAATTCCCGGCGCCTCGCTATTTCTGCAGGCCGTGCAGGACCTTAGCGTTGGTGGACGTTTCGGCGGCGCGCAATATCAATACACCTTGCAGGCCGACAATCTGAACGACCTCAACCATTGGGCGCCTATCTTGATGCAGAAGATGAAATCACTGCCGGAATTGCGCGACGTCAACACCGACCAGCAGATGAAAGGCCTCGAAACTTCGCTGGTCATTGATCGCGACACCGCCGCGCGCATGGGCGTGAACGTGAAGGATATTGACAACACTTTGGGAGACGCCTTCGGCCAGCGTCAAGTCTCCAATATTTACGAAGGCTTAAACCAATACCACGTGGTTATGGAAGTCGCGCCCGAATCGCAGCAGGGCCCGGAGGCCCTCAAGCTTCTTTATGTGCCATCGAACACCGGCAAACTAATTCCGCTCAGCGCCTTCGCGCACTACGAGCCTTCCAACACCGCGCTGTCCGTAAATCACCAGGGAGTTTTTCCGGCTATCACGCTCTCGTTCAATCTCGCTCCCGGCGCTTCTCTTGGACCCGCCGTCGAACACATTCAAACCGCGCAACGCCAGTTGGGAGTTCCTGCCACCGTGCATGCCACCTTCCAGGGCACCGCGCAGGCCTTCCAGGATTCGCTGTCGAGCGAGCCGGTTTTAATTCTGACCGCGCTGGCCGCGGTGTATATCGTGCTGGGCATTCTCTACGAAAGTTACATCCATCCCATTACCATTCTCTCGACCATTCCCTCCGCGGGCATTGGCGCGTTGCTGGCGATACGCTTCATCAAGTCCGATCTGAACATCATCGCGTTGATAGGCATCATCCTGCTGATCGGCATCGTCAAGAAGAACGCCATCTTGATGATTGACTTTGCGGTGCAAGTGGAAAGAGAGCTGGATAAGTCGCCGGTGGAAGCCATCTACGAGGCGTGTATCCTGCGCTTTCGCCCGATTTTAATGACCACTATGGCCGCGCTGCTTGGCGCGTTGCCGCTCGCGCTTGGCAGGGGCGTCGGCGCGGAGTTGCGCCAGCCGCTTGGCATCACCATCGTCGGCGGATTGATCCTCAGCCAGATGCTCACGCTCTTCACCACGCCGGTGGTGTACATCTACATGGATCGCCTGCAGACCTGGATTCAAAGCCTGCGTACGCACGGAGCGCCGGCGCACCCGGCTCCAGCACCCGCGCAAAGCGATTAAGTTATTGAGAGCGAGAACGAAGAATTTTCTACGAACTGCCGATCAGCCATCCCGTTAAAAAAACCAGAACGCCTCCGACGATCACCTGAAACGCCGCCTGCAAAAATGGCGTGTCCATATAGCGATGACGGATATACGCGATGGCGGCCAGCTCCACGGCTACCACGATCACCGCGATGGTCATGGCGATCTGAAAATTGTGAATAAGGAACGGCAATGTGTGTCCGATCCCTCCGGCCGTGGTCATCAATCCGATCGTGATCCCGCGAATCCACGGGGAACCCCGGCCGGTCAGCGATCCATCGTCAGAAAGCGATTCCGCGAATCCCATGGAGATGCCCGCGCCGATGGATGCCGCCAGTCCCACGAGAAACGCTTCCCAGCTTTTGTGCGAAGCAAACGCCGCCGCAAACAACGGCGCTAGCGTGGACACTGAGCCGTCCATCAATCCCGCCAACCCCGGCTGGACTACTTGCAGCAAGAACAGTCTGCGGTGCGATTCGTCTTCCTGCGCCCGCGCGTCCTGCGTTAAATGCTTCTCCTCCAGATCGCCGGCTGTCGCGGAGTGCTTCCGTTCTTCATCTTCCAGCTTCTGCAGCAATTCGCGCGTGGAAACATCCGTCACGCGGCTCAGCGCTTTGCCATAAAACCGCGCCGCTTCCATTTCCATCACGCGCGCCTGCCGTCGCGCCACGTTTACTCCCAGAGGTCGCGTCAGCCACGTGGGCTTGCGCTGCAAAAATCCTTTCACGTTTTCGCGGCGTATCAGCGGGATGTGATCCCCGAAACGCTGGCGAAACATGGCCATCAGGCGATCCCGGTGCACTACTTCTTCGTCGCGCATCTCCTCAAACATCTGCGCCGTTGCCGGATACGACTCCCGCAGCCCGTCCGCAAACTCGCCGTAGATTCGGCCGTCTTCCTCCTCGGACGAGATCGCCAGCGCCAAAATCTCCTTTTCCGTCAGGTCTCGAAACTTCTTCAGCATGCAGTTCGGTCCTCGGAGCTCCTGTTGGGACAAACTCCTGTCCGGAAGAAGAATCGCACAAACGATTCGGCAAGTCATCTCGGGCCCGGTCTCTTACGCCCGACGCAAATAAAACGAAAAATGCCGCCCAACTTGTAATGCTCCTGCAAGCGGATAGCCGCATAATAAGAGCGAATTAAATCCATCCACCATGAGAGCGCCCATGCCTCGAGCTGCAGCACCCGCAGAATTTTCGGAGTTGATAGCCCAGCAGCGCTGGGAAGAACTGCGCGCCAGGTTGAACGACACCCACTTCTCCGACATCGCCGAAATGCTGACCAGCCTGCCTCCACAGCAGCGGGCCATCGTTTTTCGACTGGTGGGCCGCGAGCGCGCCGCGGAAGTGTTCGGCTATCTGCCCCCCGCGCAGCAGCGTGAATTGATTCATTCGCTTTCCGCCGCCGAAACGAAGCTCATGCTCGATTTGATGCGCCCCGACGATCGCACGCAGTTTTTCGGCGAAATGCCCGCCGAGGTCACTCGCAAATTGTTGGAAGAGCTTTCGCCCGAAGAGTTGCGCGAGTCTCGCGAACTCCTGGGCTACCCTCCGGAGAGCGTTGGCCGCTACATGACCCCTCACTATGTGGCCATTTCTCCCGAGATCACCGCTGGTCAAGCGCTTGAGCACATCCGCAAGGTCGGCAGCAAAAGTGAAACGCTCAACGTGGTGTACATCCTTGATTCCAATGGGAAATTATTGGAAGACATTCGTCTTGGTTCGCTGGTGCTGGCCGACCCGCAAACGCAGGTAAAGAACATCGCCGACCCCGCGCTCGTCGCCCTGCACGCCATGGACGACCGCGAAACTGCCCTGGGGTTATTTGAAAAATACGATCGCGTGGCGCTTCCGGTGACGGACGCAGACGGAAATATGCTGGGCATCGTCACCGTGGACGACATGCTCGACGTCGCGCAGTCCGAAGCCACTGAGGACATTCAAAAGCTCGGCGGTTCGGAAGCGCTCGACGCCCCTTACACGCAGGTGGGTTTGTGGGACATGATTCGCAAGCGCGGCGGCTGGCTCTCCGCGCTGTTCCTCGGCGAAATGCTCACCGCCACCGCGATGTCTTTCTTCGAAGGGGAAATAGCCAAAGCCGTGGTGCTGGCCTTGTTCGTCCCGCTGATCATCAGCAGCGGCGGCAACTCCGGTTCACAGGCCGCCTCTCTCATCATTCGCGCCCTGGCCTTGCGCGAACTAAAGCTGCTTGACTGGTTTAAAGTGTTTCGCCGCGAATTCGTCAGCGGCCTGGCCCTCGGCTTCATGCTAGGCGTCATTGGATTTTTTCGTATTGTTCTCTGGCAGCACTTACACCTCACCAACTACGGTCCGCACTACATGCTGCTGGCTTTCACGGTGTGGGCCAGTCTGATTGGTGTGGTGATGTTTGGCACCCTTGCCGGCAGCATGCTGCCGTTTATCATGCGCAGGCTGGGCTT
>JBBRPU010000013.1:0-24153 GCA_038227545.1 Candidatus Acidiferrales bacterium | reverse complement strand
TAAGACGGTGAGTAGGCGCGTTTTACATGACGATATGTAAAAGGCGGTGAGCGAGGGGGAAGGGGCTTGCTCGCTGTTTTTCGCAGATCGTTCCCACCTGCCTCTGAGAGGGAAGCTAGGATGGATGACCCCACGCGCCGGTGTGAAAACGACACTGGCAATGGAACGCGCCTTCTCGGGGCTCCCGGTCCCAAGCGGGAGCCCCACTTTTTTGTGCGGCGAGTACGCTTCGAGCTGTTCTTATTTCTGCTGCGGCGGTGGCGCTTGATTTCTCTTCTGTCCCAGTAAGCCGCAGCCGCCCTGGTTGATTCGCGCGTCTAATCCTCAGTGGTTCCGCTTCAACCAAACACCTCTAATTGCTTTTCCGGGACTGCAAAGTATTTTTACGCGGGAATAATTTCGCTGCCGGATTGCTGCACGATATTGGTGACCGCGATATTTGCTCCCGCCAGCGCGGCGACAACCTGGCTCTGGCGCAGGCGCGACGCGTCGTATTCGAAGGTGACCTGATTCTTGGCTTCGTCAACGCGGAAACGGCGCAGGCCATAGACGTTGGCAAATTCGCCGAGGGCGCGGAGTTGTTCGCGCGTAAGCGGCGATTGCAGTTGAAAAGTTAATTCCACGAGGGTCATGGGTGGAATTATACCAGCGAGAGCAAATTTGACGAATGGCAGACGCGAAACGCCGGCCACTTAACCAATGTGGCCGCGATTCATCTAACATGGTGTGATGGCTGACGACGCCGCGAATCCCCTGAAAATGACAAACGGTACATTGCCAGTTTTGGGCGGCGGTGTGCGCGAAAAGGATCCTGTCTGCGGGATGAACGTGGAGCCCGCCAAAGCGGCGGCGAAGTTTGAGTTCAAGGGCAAGCTCTACCACTTCTGCTCGAAGCGGTGCGCGGAGCGATTTGCTGCCGAGCCGGAGAAATTTTTGCTGGCACCGGGAACCGCGGCCATGGATGCCTCGCACGGCAGCAAACCAGTAGCCGCGCACGTGGATGGCGGTGTCCGCGCGACAGAAACCATCGCCGCTGGCAAGCAAGCGAAGTACACCTGCCCGATGCATCCGGATATTGTGCAGATTGGTCCGGGTTCGTGCCCGATTTGCGGGATGGCGCTGGAGCCGATGGAAGTGCTGGCGGTCGCGGAAGCCGATCCCGAGTACGAATCCATGTTGCGTAGATTTTGGGTCAGCGCAGCCTTGTCCATGCCGCTGCTTATGATTGCGATGGGCGGGCACTTGCTCCCGATGCATTGGGCTGCCGGCACGAGAAATTTTATCGAACTCGCGCTGGCGACTCCCGTGGTGGTGTGGGGCGGCTGGCCATTTTTTGAACGCTTCTGGATGTCGCTGGTTCGGAGCAGTCCGAATATGTTCACGCTGATTGGTTTGGGAACAGGTACAGCGTACCTCGATAGTTTGGCGGCCACGATTTTCCCGCAGATTTTTCCCGCTTCGTTTCTTGATAAGGACGGCGCGCCGCCGGTTTACTTCGAGGCGGCCGCGGTAATCGTCACGCTGGTGCTGCTGGGGCAGGTACTGGAATTGCGCGCGCGACAGAAAACCAGCGGAGCGATTCGCGCGTTGCTGCATCTTGCTCCGCAGCAGGCGCATTTGCTGCATGCGGATGGCAGCGAGCAGGATGTCGCGTTGAATCAGGTGATGCGCGGAGAACGTTTGCGCGTGCGCCCGGGCGAGCGCGTACCGACCGATGGCGTGGTGCGCGACGGCGAAAGCGCGGTGGACGAAAGCATGCTCACCGGAGAGCCGATGCCCGCGGAGAAATCTCCGGGCGACCAGGTGACCGGCGGCACGCTCAACACCAGCGGCAGTTTTGTAATGGAAGCGGAGCGCGTGGGCAGCGAGACCATGCTGGCGCACATCGTGAAGCTGGTGACTGAGGCGCAACGCAGTCGCGCTCCGATGCAGCGGCTGGCCGACCAGGTGGCGGGATATTTTGTGCCCGCGGTCGTGGCCGCGGCGGTGCTGGCGTTTGTGGCCTGGGCGGCGTTCGGCCCGCAACCGCGATTCGCGCACGCGCTGGTCAGCGCCATTGCGGTGCTGATTATTGCTTGCCCGTGCGCGCTGGGGCTGGCGACGCCCATGTCCATCATGGTGGCGGTGGGGCGCGGCGCGCATGCCGGCGTGCTCATCCGCAATGCGGAAGCGCTGGAGACGCTGGCAAAAGTGGACACGCTGGTAATTGATAAAACGGGGACGCTGACGGAAGGGAAGCCGCAGGTGAGCAACGTCGCAGCAGCCAGTGGAAGCAGTTTTACCGCGGACGGGTTGCTGTCGCTGGCGGCCAGTCTGGAGCGTTCCAGCGAGCATCCTCTGGCGCGCGCGATTGTCCAGGCGGCCAACGAAAAAAAAATACCGCTGGCGGAGGCTGCGAGATTTCAGGCCACTCCGGGTGGAGGAATCGAAGGAGAACTACTCGGCAAAAAAGTGATCGTGGGAACTGAAAAGTTTCTGCAAGCGCGCAAAGTAGAATTTTCACTGGCGGCATTCGCAGCGGTTCTGGGCGATGAATCGGCTACTCGTGTTTACATCGGCGTCAACGGCCGGACCGAGGGCGTGATTTTGTTGGCGGACCGGATCAAAACTTCCACTGCGGAAGCGCTGCGCGAATTGCGAGCGGAAGGATTGCGCATCGTGATGCTCACCGGGGACCGGCGCGAGGCCGCGCTGCGCGTGGCGTCACAACTCGGGATAGAAGAAGTGGAAGCCGAAGTTCAACCGGAGGGCAAAGGCGAAATCGTCAAGCGGCTGCGCGCCGAAGGGCGCATTGTGGCCATGGCCGGCGACGGAATCAATGACGCACCCGCGCTAGCGGCCGCGCACGTCGGAATCGCCATGGGCACCGGCACGGATGTAGCCATGGACAATGCGGGTATCACGCTGGTGAAGGGCGATTTGCGCGGCATCGTACGCGCGCGGCGGTTGAGTCGCGCAACGATCGGAAACATCAAGCAGAATCTGGCATTCGCATTCTTGTACAACGCGCTGGGAGTGCCGATCGCCGCGGGTGTCTTTTATCCGATATTTGGCTGGCTGCTGAGCCCCATGCTGGCCAGCGCGGCGATGAGCTTCAGCTCGGTCTCAGTAATCGCCAACGCGCTGCGGTTGCGCAAGGCGGAGTTGTAACTCTCCAGGTTTCGCGAAAGAAAAAGCGATCAGAAGTTGCGGACGGGCTTTGAACTCATCAGCGCCTGGAAATCGGGGTCGTCGTACAGACAGGCGAGGTCGGGGTCGCGCGAAGCCCAGTCCAGGTTAGGAAAACCAATGTCGCGGGCCTTGCGCAATAAATCCAAGGCTTCTTTTTTCTGATTAAAAATTCCGTAGATGCACGCGGAGTTGTAAATAATATTGCTGTCGTTCGGCCGCATGGCCAGCACCATGTTGACCTCGCGCAGTGCGGCATCGCGCTGGCCCAGAATGGCGTAATTGTTGGCCAACATGCCCCGAGCGCGGGTATCGTCGGGAACAACTTCCACCTGCTGTTCCACTACACGTGTCCAGGTTCTGCGCAAATCGCGGGCCACGTCTTTGCGGCCAATGCGCTCTAGCGAATAAATGTACGGGATGAAAACGTTGTAATCGTCCCCTGCGGCCTGGATGGCGGATTCGGCAAGATCGGCAGCTTCCTGAAAACGGTCGGTGGCAAAAAGAGCCTGGCCCAGGGACCAATAGGCGCCCTCGCAATCCGGCTTGCGCGCGATGGCTTTGTGCGCGTACTCGACGCAGGGCTCGTAATTGCGCTGAGCCCACGCGATCCGCGCGTGAGCGGCGTAGGATTCAGGAAGCTCCGGCTCCAGGTCCATGACGCGCTTGCAGGCGGCTTCACCGCGGTCAATCCAGCGATTGTCGTGGCCGTACCAATCGTGAAATAAACCGCAGACGTTCGCTAATCCCGCGTGAGCCAGCGCAAATTTAGGATCAATGCGGATGGCGCGCTCGTACATTTCCATGGCGAGCTCTAGGTCGGCGCGATTTACGCGGCGTGCGTAACTGCGGCCACGCAGATAGTAGTCGTAAGCCTCCACGTTCTTCGTGGGCTTGGCGGCGATTGCTTTCTGTTCCTGAGGCGAGAGCGTGATGCGGAACGCCTGCGCGATGGCGCGCGCGATTTCGTCCTGCACTTCAAAAACGTCTTCCATTTCGCGGTCGTAGCGCTCGGCCCACAGCGTATGGCCGGTGCGTGTCTCGATAAGCTGCGCGCTGATGCGCACGCGGTTTCCGGCGCGGCGCAGGCTGCCGCCAAGCACGTACGCGGCGGTCAGGTCGTGGCCGACTTGCGGCGCGGTGACCGACTTGTCGCGATATTGCGCGACCGCCGGGCGCGGAAATACGCGCAGGTCTTTTACCTTGGACAGTTCGGTGATGATGTCCTCGGTCATGCCGTCGCGAAAGTATTCGTCTTCTTTGGCGCTGCTGAGGTTTTCGAAATAAAGCACCGCGACGGATTTTTCGGCCTTGGCGGGAATGACCGAGCCGCTGTCTTCTTTCACGGCGGTGGGAGCAGATTTGCGGGTCCCTCCGCCCGCGGCGGAATCCAGGTCGCGTTTCAGTCGCTTGAGGTCGGTGCGCATTTCGGCGGCGGCCTGATAGCGCATATCGCGATCTTTCTCCAGAGCTTTGGAGATGATGCGCTCGAGCTCGTTCGGCAATGCCGGATTGATCTGATGAATGGAACGCGCATCTTTGTGCAGGATGGCGTCGAAGATGAGCGCGGAGGTACTGCCATCGAAAGCCATCTTGCCGGTGGTCATCTCATAGAGCACCACGCCGAAGGAAAATAAATCGGTGCGCGCATCGAGCGGCTCGCCCCGGGCCTGCTCGGGAGACATGTAGGCGATAGTTCCGAGAGTGGAGCCAGGGCTGGTGAGCAGGTCGGCAGCGGTGGCCATGGAGCCTGCCGAGGACAGCACGCTGTCGAGCCGGTCCTGCTGCGAAAGCAGCTTGGCGAGTCCGAAGTCGAGAATTTTAATCTGGCTGCGCTGGGTGATGAAAAGATTCGCGGGCTTGATGTCGCGATGAACGATGCCGCGAGTGTGCGCGGCGTCCAGCGCGTCGGCGATCTGAATGCCGAATTCCAGGACCTCATCGAGGCGAAGCGGCCCGTTGGAGCTGCGATGCTTCACGGTTTCGCCTTCGAGCAACTCCATGGCGATGAAGGGACGATGGTCTTTTTCGTCCACTTCGTAAATAGTGCAGATATTGGGGTGATTGAGGGCCGAGGCGGCGCGGGCTTCGCGCTGGAAGCGTTCCACAGCGGAGGGATCGGCGTGCATCCCTTCAGGCAGAAATTTCAGAGCGACTCCGCGGCCGAGCTTGGTGTCTTCGGCACGGTAAACGACGCCCATTCCTCCGCCGCCGATTTTTTCCTGAATGCGATAGTGGGAGATAGTTTGGCCGGTCATGAAGGGAAGCAATCGTAGAAGTTGGCTCGACCGCTGTCAACCGCACGGCCGGGTGCGCACTGCGTTTATTTCGGCGCTGGAGCCGGCGAGGCCAGCTATCGCCGATACCCGGCGAGGAGATCAGCGAGAATCCAAGTCGCTCCAGCGATCTCGAAGGTCTCGGCGATTTCGCTCCAATTGATATGACTGTGGGGACTCGCAATGACCAGCGGCACCCACACCAGCAGACCGAAGCCTACGATCATCGCGGTCAGCAGGCGGCTCGCGAGAAGCGCCTTGAGATCTGTGAGCAGAGCCACCGCCGTGAGTGCGAACAAAATAGTGGTCGCGGTCGCCCAGAACGTCTGACTTGGCGGAATCCATTTGGGAACGAGCTCCGCGGTCGGGCGGAGATAGAATGCCTGTTCGAGGGCGAACGAAGCAGCACAAACGCCCAGGAGCACGCCGCCAAGGCGATGCACAGTCTTCGCCGGCCATGCCGATGCCCAGGCCGCATAGAGGATCGCCGCTCCGGAGAAAATAGATAATTGCTCGAAGAAATTGCCCCAGCTGTTGTAGACCTTCGGCGCCGCAACAATTCCGGGCATCGTCAGGAGCACAAAAACGAGACTAGCCATACCCAGGATGGTTGCGCCCGCCTTCACGCTCGGACGGAATTGCACCACGGCGCCTCCAACGATCAGGGCGGCGGCTGCGGCGTAGACAACATAGCGCTGCAGTTGATGCCCGTCGTGATGGTCATGCCACGCCAGAGAAATAAAGCCAGACGCCAACGCTGCTGCGCCATACACGTGACGGCCGAGGTTTGACTTAAGCACTGCTGTTTCCTCGGTCATTTATTTGCCATAGATTCAGCGTGCCGAACGATGCCTCGTCAGACGAAACCACACCAACCACCGATACAAGCTGGGACCGCCAAGATTACTACTTCCCGCCAATGACCGCGGATGTGATGCGAACGAAGGGGCCTGTGGAAAAAGGATACGGCGAAACATGCCATGCCGCCCAGAACCGATGGGCGAGTGTTTCGTCTAAGAAGGCGTCGGCGGGAACAATTCGGGGTGGTGGTGCGTATTGATGTGCAGGTAGCGGGGCGTGAGCCACGTTCGCGAGGGTTCCTATGGCACTTAACGGCAATGGCGTAACCAACGGAAAGAACGGGAAAAAGCGACGGCGCCGGATCATCTGGGTGGTCGCGATTCTGGTCGTGCTGGCGGCCGGAGGGTACGGCGTGATGGCCGCGCTGAGGCCCAGCCGTGTGATTGATCCTTCGAAATTGGCGACCGTAGAGCGGGGTGACCTCGCGCGCGTGGTGGTGGCGACCGGAAAAATTCAACCTTTGTCGAAGGCGGAGATCAAATCGAAGGCCAGCGGCATCGTGAAAAAGATTTATGTGGATTACGGTGACCGCGTGAAGACCGGGCAAGTTCTGGCGGAGCTCGACAAGGTGCAACTGGAAGCGGCGCAGCGCGCGGCCAAGGCTAATTTGCAGGCGGCGGAGGCGGCGAAGAATTCCGCGATGGCCTCGCTGGAGCGCAACAAGGTGGACGCCGAGGGGCCGGACGTTCCCTTCATGAAGCTGAATCAGGAACGCGCGGAGCACGAATTCAGAGAGGGCGTGGTGTCGAAGTCGGTGGTAGAGGATGCGCAGAAAAATTATCAACTGGCGGTGAATAAACAAGCCAGCGCGCAAGCTTCGCTGGCGGTGGCGCGCGCGGAAATCGCCAAGGCGGAAGGAAATGTCGCGCAGTCGCGCGCCGCGCTGGACAACGCGGAAGAGGATCTGCGCAACTCCACGATTGTGAGCCCCATTGATGGGCTGGTGCTCTCGCGAGATGTGAATGTGGGCGATGCTGTGAGCTCCATCCTGATTCTGGGTTCGCAGGCGACGCCGATCATGAGTTTGGGCGACGTGAGCGAAGTCTACGTGCAGGGCAAAGTGGATGAAGCGGATATCGGCAAGGTTTATTTGAACCAGCCCGCGCGCATCGTGGTGGAGTCGTTCAAGGATAAAAAATTTACCGGCAAAGTGACGAAGATTTCTCCGCTGGGTAAGGAGAAAGATAACGTGACGACGTTCGAGGTGCGTGTCTCCATTCAGAACTCCACGCTGGAATTGAAGGCCAACATGAGCGCTAACGCGGAAATCATGCTGGAAGAAAAGAAAAACGTCTTGATGATTCCCGAAGCGGCGCTGATTTATGACAAAGAGCGCAAAGCCAAGGCGGAAATTCCCGATGCCAAGGGCGAGAACGGCAAGAAAAAGGTGGACGTGAAGCTGGGAATTTCCAACGGAGTGAAGACGGAAATTCTCGAAGGCTTGAATGAGAAGCAGCAGGTAATTCTGCAGTAGCGATTTTTTTGGCGGCGACGGACCAAGAGGCGACGCTTTGTCATTCCAGGATTTACTTCGGGATACGCTCAGCACGCTGTGGGCGCACAAGCGGAGAACGATGCTGACCATGTTCGGCATCGCGTGGGGAATTGTTTCCATCACTGTGATGGTGGCGGCAGGCGAAGGTCTAGGCAAAGGCATCCAGAAAAACCAGGAAACGTTTGGAAAAGACGTGATGATCGTTTTTTCCGGGCGCACCAGCATGCAGGCGGGAGGCACGCGCTCCGGCCGCGCGGTGCATTGGGGTGAAGAAGACTACGTGCAGGTGGCGGCGGAGTCGCCGGCTTGCAAATACGTGATGCCGGAACTGGGAAACAACGTGCAGGTGCACAGCCTGTACAACAGCGGCAGCATTTCGACGGTCGGCTCGATGCCGGAGTTCACGGAGATTCGCAGCATCGCGACGGCGGAGGGGCGATTTTATAACCACGAGGACAATTCGGAAGCGCGCAACGTCGCGTTCCTGGGAAGCGACACCAAAAAGCAACTTTTTTCGGATCACGAAGCGGTCGGCCAGCAGGTGTGGATGAACGGGATTCCTTACTCCGTGATCGGCGTGATGAAGTCGAAAGACCAGAACTCTAGTTACGACGGCATGGACACGCGGAAAATTTTCATTCCCTACAACACCATGCGGCGCGACTTTCCCAACAAGCCGCCGGCAGTGGAGCACACCATTGACCGGCTGCTGGTGGCGCCCAAATCGCTGGAGACTCACCTCGATTGCGTGGCGCAGATTCGGCATTCGCTGGGGCGGCTGCACAATTTCGATCCGCGGGACAAAGAGGCGGCGGGAATCTGGGACACGGTAAAAAACGCGGAAGCCAATCGCATGATTATTGTGGGCATGGAGTTGTTCATGGGCGCCGTCGGCATCGCCACGCTTTTTCTGGGCGGGCTGGGCGTGATGAACGTGATGCTGGTTTCGGTGCGGGAACGAACGCGCGAGATTGGCGTGCGCATGGCGCTGGGCGCGACGCGGAAATCCATCCTGCGGCAATTTTTCATGGAGACCGTGATCGTGGTGGCTTTGAGCGGCGGCACAGGACTGTTCGTGTCCTACGGATTCTGCGCGCTGGTGAACCTGTTGCCGATGCCGCCATTTTTTGCCGGCTTGCTAACGAGTTGGAAGCTGGGCGCGCTATCGGTGACGCTGCTGGGCTTGATTTCCATTTTGTCCGCGCTGTATCCCGCAAACCGCGCAGCGTCCGTGGACCCAATCGAGGCGCTGCGGTTCGAGGCGGGCGGCTAGTGATGTTCAAGGAAATATTTCGCGAAGCATGGGCCGCACTGGGCCGCAATCCGGTGCGCAGTTTGCTGACCATGACGGGAATTTCGTGGGGCATCGTGGCGGTAACGCTGTTGCTGAGTTACGGATCGGGATTTCGCAATGTACTGATGTACACGTTTGAAGTTTTTGGCAAAGGCGCGGTGGTCTGCTGGCCAGGAACTACCAGCGAGCAGGCCGGAGGCGAGCGCGCGGGCAAAGCGGTGCGCTTCGAGCAGGAAGACGCGGAGTGGGTGAAAGCGCAATCGCCGCTGGTGGAACGGGTGACGCTGGAAACGGTGAAGTTCAAGGGAATTTCGCACGAAGAACGCTTGTCGGATACCGCCATTCGCGGCGTTTATCCGGAGTATGGGGACATGCGCAACGAAGTGCCGCTGGAGGGGCGCTGGATTACCGCCGAAGACATTGCAGAGCGCAGGCGCGTGGCGTTTCTGGGCGCGATTTTGCGCAAGAAGCTGTTCAGCGGTACTCCGGCGATCGGTGAAACCGTGCGCATTGATGGCGTGAAATTTATTGTTGTGGGCTCGATGGACACAAAGTTCTCGGACAGCAATTATTTTACCAGCGATGATGAGTCGGTATTCATTCCATATACGTCGGCGGGCGATTTGTGGGACGCACGCTACGCGAGCGTGATGCTATTTGAGCCGATAGCGCCGAATTTTGAAGCCGACGCGATGCAACAGGTGCGCTCCGCGGTGGCGACCCGGCAGCATTTTGCGACGGGCGACAAACGCGCGATACAAATGTTCGGGCGGCAGGAATTCAAGCCGATTTATGACGGCATCACGCTGGGGATTCAGGCGCTGCTGTTTTTTGTAGGCGCGCTGACGCTGGGCATCGGCGGGATCGGCGTGATGAACATCATGCTGGTGTCCGTGGAAGAGCGCGTAAAAGAAATCGGGTTACGCCGCGCGCTGGGCGCGAAGAAATCGCACATACGTGGACAATTTTTGCTGGAAGCTCTGGTGATGACGCTGGCCGCCGGCGTGATCGGAATGATGTTGTCGGCGGCAATTACCGCGGCCATCGGAACGTTGCCATTTTTAGGGCCAGCGTACGAAGATGACACCGGAAAAGTGGATATCCATCTGACCCTGTCTGTGGTCACCATGATGCTCTCAACTGGAATACTGATTGTGGTGGGCGTGATCAGCGGGTGGTTACCGGCTATGCAGGCGGCGAAACTGGATCCGGTGGAAGCGCTGCGCTACGAATAATTAAACATTTTCACAGGAATCTAGTGCAGGTCAGTTTTGGCCGAGGAGCGCATCGAAGTACGCCAGCATTTCGGGGCTATCCCATTGCTGCGCGCCAATAATTTTGCGGGCGATCTTCCCGTGGCGGTCAATGACATAGGTTTCGGGGTACATGGTTGTGCCGTAGTCGGCGGCGGACTTTTTGCTGGCATCGCGGTAAGTGGGGAAGACGACTGCTTGATCCTTCAGGAATTTATCGTACGCGGCAGCGTCTTCGTCCACGCTGACGCCTAGAATCATCCCGTTGCGCGAATCTATATATTTTTGCAGACGATTTAGTGCGGGCGTTTCTTCCACGCAGGGCGGGCACCAGGTGGCCCAGAAATTCAGGACTACGACTTTTCCTTTTAAGTCAGAGAGATTTTCGGATTTGCCAGCGACGGTGATGGGGAAGTCCTGAGCCGGTTTCCCAGCGATGGACGCTTCGCCCTGGCGATAGCTGGGCATGGCAAAAAGAACCAGAATGCCGACAGCGGTGGCTACCGCAGTCCAGCCGACGACTCTTCGCATGAGTGGCATGACCGCTATACTAGCTCATCTTGCGGACCTCTGAAACCGTGAAAGCTTCCACATGATATCTGCGATTGTACCAGCGCGAGACGAAGAAGCGGTGATCGCGGCTTGCGTGGAATCACTGGCCAGGCAGCCGGAAATCGCGCAGATCCTGGTGGTGAACGATCAATCGGGAGATCGTACGGCTGCGATTGTTCAAGAATTGGGGTCACGTTTTCCGCACGTTGAATTGTTAGAGGCCGACGAACCGCCAGCCGGGTGGGTGGGCAAAAATAATGCCGTCAGCATGGGCGCTCGTTGCGCGTCGAAGGAATGGTTGCTATTTGTGGATGCTGACGTCGAACTGCTGGATGGCGCGGCTGCGCTCGCATTGCAGATCGCGAAAGACAATAACGCGGCGCTGGTTTCTTTTTCGCCGGAGCAGATTACCGAGAGGTGGTACGAGAAGGCGCTGATTCCTTTTGTTTACTGCCGGCTGGCGCGGAAGTTCTCTTTTGCGGAAGTTAACGAACCGAAATCGAAGGCCGCGGCGGCCAATGGGCAATTCTTGATGATAAGGCGCGAAGTGTACGACGCGATTGGAGGCCACGCGCGGATCGCCGGAGAAGTGCTGGAAGATGTGGCGCTGGCTGGCGCGGTGAAGTCGGCCGGACACAAAATCTGGTTCGGCTCCGGAAAAGGAATTGTGCGCGCGCGGATGTACCGGACGTTCGGTACGATGTGGGAAGGTTGGAAGAAAAATCTCTACCGTTTGACGGGTGGGACTCCGTGGAAAGTGTTTCGCGAAGGCGAGTCGGTGTTCCCGTGGGTTGCGGTGCTGATGATTTTACTGGGAATCAAATTTCCGGCGGCGATGTTCGCGGGAGTGCTGCTGCTGCTGTTGCGGCAGACGAGCTACGGTTCGGAACTGGTGCGTAACCAATATCCTCTATCGTTCATCATCTATTATGTACCTGCGGTGTTTTTGTACACGGGAATGCTGGCGGCGTCGTATCTGAGCCATCGCCGCGGCAAGGTTCAGTGGAAGGGCCGAGAGTATCGCGTAAGCGGCGGCGAAGCAAAATGAGCGAGCTGAATACATCATGGTTCTGATAACGCGCAGGATTGATTTTTCGGCTTCGCACGTTTATCAAAACGATAAAATGTCGCCGGAGGAGAACCGCCGCATTTTTGGAAAGTGCAACAACCCGTACGGGCACGGACACAACTACACACTGGAAGTTACGGTGGCGGGCGAGCCGGACCCGGTCACGGGTATGGTCCTGGACTTGAAAGAGCTGAAAGAGATTCTGGAGCGCGAAGTGATGCAGCGCATGGATCACCGGCATCTGAATCATGAGGTGCCGGAGCTAGCCGGACAGATCCCGACTTGCGAAAACGTCGCGCGGGTCATCTGGAATTTGCTGGAGCCCAAAATCAAACAGGGCTCCCTGCATCGCGTACGCTTGTACGAGTCGCCGGATTTGTACGCGGACTGTTTCCGTAATGGCAGTAGCGGAAAGTTACAGTGACTGCGTCAGCCGCCAATTTGGAAGAGCTGAAAAGTGAGCTGGGCCGGCGTTACCATTTTTCGGCGTCACACCGGCTGCACAGCGCGCATCTAAGTGAAGAAGAGAATTACCGGGTCTTTGGAAAGTGCAATAACCCCTTCGGCCACGGCCACAATTACGTTCTGGAAGTAACTGTGTCCGGCAGAGCGGACCCCGAGACCGGCATGATCGCCAATCTGGCGGACCTGGATGAGTTTGTGGAAACCGCCGTGCTGCACGCCCTCGACCACAAGTCGCTTAATGAAGAGGTGGCGGCCTTTCAGGAAACGGTGCCGACCACTGAAAATTTGTGCATCGAGATTTACGAACGGTTGAAGGGTTTTTCCCATGCCAAGCTGGAGCGCGTGCGCATCGAAGAGACACGGAATAACAGTTTTGAATATGCGGGAGAAGGAATCGCGGGTGTTCCCGCCGCGAGTGCTGCAAAAGAGGAGTCACGGTGAGCAAGCCAGGTGAAGAACTGCTGTTGCATGAACCCCAGCCGAGCGCGAAGGACGAAAACATCGCCGCGCTGGTGCGGAAGATGATTACGCTGCTCGGCGAAGATCCCAACCGCGAAGGCCTGCGCAAAACTCCCGAGCGATTTGAGAAGGCGATCAAGTTTTTGACCAGCGGCTATCACCAGAATGTGGATCACGTGCTCAATGGCGCGACCTTCAGCGTCGCTTACGACGAAATGGTAATCGTGAAAGACATCGAGTTTTTCAGCTTGTGCGAGCATCACCTGCTGCCCTTTTTCGGAAAATGCCATGTGGCCTACCTGCCGAACAAAAAAGTAATTGGATTGAGCAAAGTAGCGCGCCTGGTGAATATGTTTGCGCGCAGGCTGCAGATTCAGGAGCGGCTGACCAGTCAGATTGCCCAGGCGATCGAGGAGAAGATCAGCCCCGAAGGCGTAGGCGTCATTATCGAGGCGCGCCATTTGTGCATGCAAATGCGCGGAGTAGAAAAGCAGCACGGGCAAGCGGTGACCAGCGCGATGCTGGGGGCCTTTCGACACAACAAGGAAACACGCGACGAATTTTTGTCGTTGGCACGAAAACGCTAATCCTGAGTAATCATTGCCAACAAAATATTCGAACGGTATTTCTGCCTCCAAATAGGCAGGCGAAATCGAGTTATTCAAAAAGGAGAGTCAATGGCTGAACAGAGCAAGGGCAAGATCGCGCTGGTAACGGGCGGGAATCGCGGAATCGGACTGGAAACCGTGAAGCAACTGGCACAGCAGGGCATGCATGTCTTGCTGGGGGCGCGCAATGAAGCGAAGGGTAGGGAAGCGGCGGACAAACTGAAAGGCGAGAAGCTAGATGTCGAGGTCATCTTGCTGGACGTGGATGACGTAAAGACGCACGCGCAAGCGGCGAAGACCATTGAACAAAAATTCGGAAAGCTCGACGTGCTGGTAAACAACGCCGGAATTCTGATAGACGCAAGAGACAAGGGCGGCTTTCCGGTGGCCAGCGAAGCCTCCATGGAAACAATGCGAAAGACGTTCGATACCAACTTTTTCAATGTTATGGCGCTGACGCAAACGCTGCTTCCGCTGATCAAAAAATCTGACGCCGGGCGCATCGTGTTTTTGTCGAGCGGACTGGCTTCGCTGACCATGCACAGCGATCCGAAGTCGCCCATCTACAATTACAAACCAGTGGCTTATGATTTATCGAAGACGGCGCTCAACGCTTTTGCGGTGCACCTGGCGCACGAGCTGAGGAAGACAACGATCAAAGTGAATATCGCGCACCCGGGTTCCGTGGTCACGGACATGAATGCCGCGGGAGACATACAAGTTAGTGAGGGCGCAAAGACCTCCGTGGCACTGGCCACGTTGCCGGCGGACGGTTACAGCGGCAAATTCATCCACCTGGGCCAAGAACTGCCCTGGTGAGCGCCCGCACGGTAATTTCCGTTTTTGTATAGACAGTTTAACTTTTGCGGCGGCTTTTTTTGCTGCGTGCACGCGCGCGGCGCACGCGATCACGGTTGCCGCAAGTGCGATCGTTACACCAGCGTCGCGTGTTGCCTTTGGTGCGGTCGTAAAAAATCCACTTACATCCTTGATTCGGGCAGTACTTCAAACGGTCCGAACGGTTGAGCGCCAGCATCTCCGCAAACGATGCGGCGATGCGTGAAAGAATCCACGGCCATCCTGCGTGCAACGGAACCAGCTCGGAACCAACTCCATTTTGGCGCTGGAACACCTGCTGGCGCACGGGTACGTTCAAGTAAGAATTCAATGCCGTGAGATTGCGGGTACTCAGCGACTTGCCATGGTTGAGTTTATCGGCCAGCCGTCGCAGCAGCGTCCGCAGGGCCATGATCTTGTGCGCAGGCACGGGGCGGGGACTGTGCGACGAAAGCTTCCAGTGCGTGAGGATGCGAGTGAGCCAGGCGGGATCGCGGAGATGGTCGGTGACCCGGCCATAACCGTCCCACTCGAGCGTGTTCGCCAAATCGAGCCAGGCAAATTCCCGGCCGAATCCCGCGCCCGTATAATTATCGGCATGTCGCATCGTCGTAACTACTTAAATTGATTTGACTCGTTACAACAGTTTGACCTATCCTTAAAATAGTAATGAGTATAACAGTAATAGAGCATTACAATCAGCGGTCTCACAGCCGCACGTGAGCACCCCGAGCATGTCCGCGACATTCCCGAAGCCGAACGCGCTTGGTGAAAAAGCCGCTGCTTCCAATCGTCTTCTGGTGATTTTCTGTTTCTTTGCCATTTACGTGATCTGGGGCTCGACGTATCTGGCGATTCGCTACGCGGTAGAGACGATACCGCCACTCTATGCCGCGGGCATCCGCCACCTGACTTCTGGAACGATTCTGCTGCTGTGGTGCCTGGCGAAAAGAGTAAAGCCGACGGTGGCGCAGATCCGCACCGGCGTGGTGATAGGAATTCTATTTTTCCTGCTCGGGCACGGCCCGCTGCATTGGGCAGAAACGCGAGTCCCATCGGGACTGGCGTCGCTGCTGGTGGCCACGGAACCTTTATTCGTATTTTTCCTGGCGGCGTGGTCTGCAAAAAAATGGGAGTTCAACTGGAAATTAGGAAGCGGCATCTTGCTGGGGTTAGCCGGCGTAGCGCTGCTGCTGGGACGCACTTCTCTGACCTCCAGCACAGGCATGATCGTGGCGTCCTTCGCAATTTTGTTTGGCGCTCTGTCGTGGTCGGCGGGAATTGTGTATTCGCGTTCCTCAAATCTGTCGGGGCATCCGCTGCTGCTGACGGCGCTCTCTTCGTTTGCAGGGGGAATCCTGTTGCTGACCACCGCTACAGCGGCGGGAGAGTGGCGCGGGTTTTCTTTCCGCGCGGTCACCGCACGGTCGTGGGAAGCGCTAGCCTTCCTGATTGTTTTCGGCTCCCTGGTGGCCTTCAGCGCTTACAACTGGCTACTCGAAAGGTATTCCCCAACGTTGGTGGCCACGCACACCTATGCAAATCCTATTGTGGCGGTGCTGCTTGGGTGGTTGCTGGCTGGCGAAAAGGTGACCTTGAACGTGGGCGTCGCTGCGGCGATGGTAATTGGCGCGGTGGTGCTCGTGGATCGAGGCACCGCGCCAAATTCAGACACCAAACGGTAAGCGTTACTTGGTGATGTCTATCGAGGCCCCGGAGTTTTCCCACTGGGCGCGCATGGTGCAGCCCGAGCCGGTCTTGTCAAACGAGATGGTGAAATTTTCCATCGGCGCAGACAGCTTGGAAGTTTTCATCTCCACGCGCGCGAAGTCGGAATCCTTACCAGGGTAGGGAACTCCCCACTCGCCGGTTTTCTTGCTGATGACCAGCGTCCACTTGTCCGCATCAGGAACAGCGAACAGTGTGTAGCTGCCCGCGGGAACTTTGGTGCCGCCGACGGTCACGTCAGCGCTGGTAACAAAGGTGGTGGCTTCATTCGCGCCAAGACGCCATTCCTGTCCGTAGGCTACGAGCCCGCCGAAAATTTTACGGCCCTTCACTTTGGGGCTGGAGTAGTCCACGGTGATGGTGGCCCCAGCTCCGAGCGAGCAGCTGGCTTTAGCTGGCGGGCTGGGACGAGCGGCCTTATCCTGCGCGACGGCGAGGGTGGCGAAAAGCAAAAGACACATGGTAGTTGCGATGCTGCGGATTTTCATTTCTCTCTCCTTTGAACGAATAGGGCTGAAAGCATTGAACCTAATTTGGCAGCTTCACGCAAGCTGGAGCTTTGCCGGTTCGCTCTGTAAATTAATTAACGAAAATTAAGTTGTTGGAAGTTTGACGCCATAGGTATACTCCGCCAACGATTTTTTCACCCCAGTCGTGCAAGCTGAACTAGTGAATGCGCGTGGGCTCCGGGATTCAAGTCTGGGGCGATTTCTGTAAGTGCAAGTAAGCGGGGGCAAAGATGAGTTACGCAGGACGAATGTCTAAATCCGCAGTATGGACACTTACCGTGGCGACTATCCTGGTGACGTCTTGGGCGATGGCCGCAAACGCACAGGATCGCAAAGGAGCCATTGCAGGTCACGTGACCGACACCAATGGCGATCCATTGGTGGGGGCAAGGGTGGAATTGGAACCGTTGGGCCAGTCGGCGGTAACGGACTCCGAGGGAGAATACAAGATTGCAGAGCTGCAGGCCGGAAAATATACCCTGACGGTCTCCTACGTAGGTTTCAAAGCTTTTTCGAGGGAAATTTCGGTTACCGCGGGGAGCTCGGAGAACGGCAACGTGGAAATGGAGATCGAATCTGTCAGCGAGCAGGTCATCGTTCGCGGTGAACGTGAGCGTGGGGAGGTGGAGGCTCTCAATCGCGAGCGCACCGCCGACAACATCGTGCAGGTGTTGCCCGTGGAAGTGATCACCAGCTTGCCGAACACGAACATTGCCGACGCCCTGGGCCGGCTGCCGAGCGTCTCGCTGGAGCGCGACGAGGGTGAAGGAAAATACGTGCAGATTCGAGGCACGGAACCGCGGCTGAGCAACGTGACTATTGACGGTATACACGTACCGTCACCCGAAGGTGTTCGCAATGTGAAACTCGACGCCATCCCGGCCGATCTGATCGATTCTGTTGAAATCAACAAGACCTTGTCGGCCAATCAGGAAGGCGATGCCATCGGCGGCTCCGTAAACCTGGTCACCAAGCGGCCCACGGAACAATCGTTTCTGAGCCTCTCAGCCATGGGTGGGTTTACACCCATTGAGGGCGGGAAGACGCTGGACCAATTCGGGGGAACTTTCGGAAAACGCTTTGGCGCTGAGAAGCGATTGGGATTTGTTCTCGGAGGCAGCTACGACCACAACAATCGCGGAGTAGACGATCTGGAGCCGGTGCCCGGCGTGTTCGATTTCGGCGGAACCACCGGTAAACAGGCGGTCTTCTTTGGCACCGATGTTCGACAGTATTGGTATGACCGTACCCGTTTCGGTTTCGCCGGAAGCGCCGATTACAAGTTGGGACAAAATTCCATGGCCTACGTACGCGGCCTGTTTTCGCAATTTTATGACAACGGCGACAACTGGAATTATTCCATCACCACCGGGGCTTTTGACGGCGGCACGCCTTCCACTCCTGATGCTACGGGCTCTATTGGCATGAATCATTTTCATCGCACGCCGCAGCAGCAGATTTACAGCCTCAGTGCCGGAGCAAATCACAACTTTGGCGCGACTTTGATCACCTACGACTTTTCTTATGGGCACGCAGCGTACGACGGGGGATTCCCATTTGCCATCTGGAGTGGACCGCAAAATGTGCAGTTCGGCGTGGACACTTCGCATCCCTTTACGCCCAAGTTCCCGGTACTGAACGGCGTGAACCTTTACGACCCTACGCAATACAGTTTGTTTGCTGTGCTGCCCTGGAACGATCACATTGCGGAAAGGGATTTTTCTGGCTCGCTTACGCTGACGCGGCAATACACCGTGCATTCGCATTTTGGTGCCTTCGAAGTGGGAATGAGGATACGGGATGCTGACAAAGGGCGCACCGGGGGGCGGAATTTCGTGCGCTACACCGGAAGTGCGCCACTGACCCTTAGCGATGCACTGGGAACGGTACCTGATTACAAATTTTACTTTGGTCAGTACGCGCCGGGCCCGCATTCCAATTTCGGGGCCATCCAGCAATTTGTAAATTCCAATGCCGCCTTTTTCCCCGGCGACCCCGAGAGCGATCGCATCACAAATGATCCCAACCATTTCGATACCGCTGAGCGGGTAATCGCCGGATATGCCATGAACACCATTACCTTTGGACGGGCGCGCTTGCAAGGCGGCGTACGCTTCGAAGGCACGCAAGGGTCGTTCACCGGGAACCAGGTGCTTCTCAATCCCGACGGAAGTTACAACTCTACCGTGGCGGTGCCCGGAAGCCGCAGCTACGTGGATGTGCTACCAAGCGTGCAATTCCAGTACACGTTTGGCGCAAACACCAAATTGCGGCTAGCCTACGGACGCGGAATAGCGCGCCCAAACTTTTCCGATTTGCCGCCGTTCGCGATCATCGATCCAAGCGGGTCGGTCACGTCGGTGACCACCGGCAATCCTAATTTGAAAGCGACGCATGCCAATGATTACGACATTCTCCTGGAACACTATTTGAAGACCGTGGGAATCCTCCAAGCGGGGTTCTTCTACAAAGCGCTGTCCAACCCTATTTTCACCGTGCAGTCCAATCCCACCACTGGCCAATTTGCCGGTGACCGCGTTACGCAGCCGATCAACGGCCCGAGTGCGCACCTCGCCGGGATTGAGATGGCTTGGCAAGAGCATCTGACATTTCTGCCAGGGCTTTTGAGCGGCGCGGGCGTGTCAGCGAATTACAGCTACACCACCTCAAGAGTCAGCTTTCCAGCGGACTTTAACCGCACTGACCACCCAGCACTCCTGCGACAAGCGCCCAATAATTGGAATTTGGATTTCACCTACGACAAAGGGCCCATTTCCGCGCGTATGGGCTTATCGCATAACGACGCGAATATTTGGGCTTACCAGTTTAAAGACGGTGCCGATCTGGGCTTGAAGGGTCCTCTCGGTGACCAATACCTGTATCCGCACACCCAGGTGGATGCACAAGCCAGCTATCGGATCCCGCGCGCGCATGGCATCCAAGCCGTCGTTTCGCTCCTTAACCTGACCAATGAAGTTTTCGGATTTTATTTTGGCAGCGAACAGTATCCCATCCAGCGGGAATACTATGGTCGCACAGTCTCACTAGGCCTACGGTGGAACTCGTCGAATTCGAAATGAGAGGAGCGCAAAGCGCGGCGAGTTTTTCTTTAAAGTAGCATCCACATTCAATCGCAGCGGCGCGTTACCAATTCTTTACAGTATTATTGGTATTGTGTTAGCCTGAATGAGTTGAAGAGAAGAGGAAATTTTTCAGGGGACTGACGGAGAGAGGCACTTGAGCGAGCTTAAGGCAGTGTTGATCGAGCAATACCGCACTCACATTAAAGATACCGGATCACCTGAAGTGCAGATTGCGCTCCTGAGCGAGCGGATCACCTATCTGACGACCCATCTCAAGTCGCACGTCAAAGATCACGCATCGCGCCGGGGATTGATCATGATGGTGAACAAGCGCCGGCGGCTGCTGGACTATCTCAACCGCCGCGACCCGGATCGGTACCGCGAGATTGTTGAACGTCTTAGCCTGCGCAAGTAGCCGCCCTAGCAGTTCGGGGAATTCGGGGCGGAATCCGCAACGTAATCGCGAAGTGACAAATTCCAACGGGAGTCTGTCTGCCGGCAGTGTGAGCGCCGGTGCAGTTTCCAGTTATTCGCCTGCGTTGACGAATTGCCCGGACAAAACGGCTGCAGTTTAGCCGGTTTTTCGCGGTGTTATCGGTTGGAGTTTGGTAAGGTTCCCTCCAGAGTCGCTCGCTTCTCTTTTTTATGCCGGCCGCGTCGATGGCCGGCCAACTAACAGCACAAAAGTTTCACGCGCAGCCGGGCAACGGCTGACGCTTTTTGCCACGCTTTGCGCGAACGCGAAGCTAAAAGGAAAGAATAAATGTCTGAACAGTCTCATATTCCCGCACCGCACTCGGTAACTGTTGAAGTCGGCGGGCGTCCGCTGACCCTGGAAACAGGGAAGGTAGCAAAGCAAGCTAACGGAGCGATCCTGGCGCGCTACGGCGACACCATCGTATTGACCACCGCGTGCATGGCCACCACCAAGAACGATCGCGATTTTCTGCCGCTGACGGTGGACTACCGGGAAAATACGTACTCCGCGGGAAAAATCCCCGGCGGATTCTTCAAGCGCGAAGGGCGCCCGTCGGAAAAAGAAGTCCTTACTTCGAGATTGATTGACCGCCCGATGCGGCCGCTGTTCCCCGATTCCTGGCGCAACGAAACACAAATTGTGAGCATGGTGCTGTCCGCGGACAGCGACAACGATCCAGACGTGATTGCGGTTACGGGAGCTTCGGCGGCGGCGTATTGCTCGGATCTGCCGTTTGGAAATCCTATCGCGGCGGTGCGCGTGGGTTTGCTGGATGGCCAGCTCGTCGCCAACCCCACGGTAGCGGACCAGAAGAAAAGCTTGATGAACATCGTGATCGCGGGCACGGAAGACGCCATCGTCATGGTGGAGTCCGGCGCGCTGGAAGTTTCCGAAGAAGCAGTCGTGGACGCGCTGGAATTCGGACACGCGCAAATCAAGAAAATAGTGGGCGCGATCAAGGAGCTGCACGCGCAACTGAAGATCAAGAAAGTTGTGGTGCCGCCACTGCCGTTCGACGAGTCGCTCTACAAGGACATCGAAAAGAAATACGGCGCGCGGCTGCACGACGCGGTGGACACCGAAAAGCATCCCAAGAAAGACAGCTATGCGCTGATTGATGCCATCAAGGACGAGATCAAGGAATCGGTTCCAGAGGAACAGGAAGAGAAGCGCACGCTGGCCAAGCGCGCGTTTGAACGTTTGCGCGAGAACATTTTCCGCGACGACGTGCTGAACAAGCGGCGGCGTCCGGACGGGCGCGGCTTCGACCAGATTCGCAACATCTGGTGCGAAGTGGGCTTGCTGCCCCGCGTGCACGGCTCCGCGTTGTTTACCCGCGGTGAAACGCAGGCGCTGGCTACTCTGACGTTGGGTACCAAGGAAGATATGCAGCGCCAAGACCTGCTGTTTGCGCAGGACCAGTTCAAGCGCTTTATGCTGCACTACAATTTCCCCCCGTTCAGCGTGGGCGAAGTGAAATTCCTACGCGGTCCGGGGCGACGCGAGATCGGTCACGGAGCGTTGGCGGAGCGCGCGCTGGTCAGCTTGCTGCCGGCGGAAGCGGATTTTCCGTACGCGATGCGCCTGGTATCGGACATTCTGGAATCGAATGGTTCGTCATCGATGGCCACCGTTTGCGGCGGTTCGCTGGCGCTGATGGATGCCGGCGTACCCATGAAGGCTCCGTGCGCGGGAATCGCGATGGGGCTGGTTGTTGGCGAAGACAACAAGAAATATTCGATCCTGACGGATAGTGCCGGCGCGGAAGATCACTACGGCGATATGGACTTCAAGGTGGCGGGCACGCGCGCGGGAATTACCGCGTTGCAGATGGACATCAAGGTTCTGGGCATCAGCATCGCGATGATGCGTGAAGCGCTGGCCCAGGCCAAGACGGCCCGTTTGCAGATTCTGGACACCATGGAAAAGACGCTGAGCGAGGGCCGCACGCAGATTTCGACATTTGCGCCGCGCTTGTTCAAGCTGAAGATTCCACAGGACAAGATTCGCGACCTGATCGGGCCGGGCGGAAAGAAAATCAAGTCCATCATCGAAACCACGGGCGTGAAGATCGACGTGCTGGAAGACGGCACGGTGCATATCTTCTCGACCAGCGGAGCGGGCGGCGATGCCGCTTTGCAGATGGTGCGGGACATCACCGCCAGTGCGGAAATCGGCAAGACGTATCTGGGTAAAGTTGTGCGGCTCGCGGAGTTTGGCGCGTTCGTGGAGCTCTTCCCGGGGACCGACGGCCTGCTGCACATCAGCGAGATTTCGGAGCATCGGATTCGCGACGTGCGCGATGAATTGAAACTAGGCGACCAGGTGCTGGTCAAGGTGCTGTCGATCGAGGGCAACAAGGTGCGTTTGTCGCGCAAGGCGTTGATCAAGGAAGCCCGCGAGAAGCAGCAGAAGGCTGCTGGAGCGGGAGCGACGACCACGAGTACTTCGACTACCGAAGACAATTCGACTGAGGCGGATGCGAATATTTCGGAGTAGTTTCTCACAACGCAGCGAGTAGCAAAAAAAGGCCGGCGATTTTTCGCCGGCCTTTTTTTGTTTGGCGTGAGTGATCCGGGTGAAAAGACATAACCCGACTTGGCTTGCGCGATCAATCGAAGAGAGATCCCTCCGCTGCGCAGCCCGACACCTTCGCAGGAGCGAAGGTGGAGGAGAAAGTCGAGCTGCTCCGGTCGGGATGACAGGTCTGGGCTGTTTGGCTGAGATGCTTGCTAACGAACGACAAGAAGAAAAAAGGCCCGCCTTGCAGAAGCGGCAGCGGCGGGCCATTCAAATTTGAAATTGTTGAGCGTGCTTTAGTTCTGCGTGCAGCCCTGGGGGCAATGGACGGCGTCGAGGGCGCCCCAGAGGGCGTCGAGGGCCTGGCCGGTGGTGGCCATGATTTCGTCGGTGTTGTCGCCGGCGTGCTGCTCGAGCCAGTTGCGCCAGGCGGCGCGGTGCGCCTTGTCGGCTTCTTCGTGCACGGTGAAATAGGCGAGGGCTTCCGGAGTGTTGATGCCGTAGAAGGACTTCAGTCCTTCGATTTTGGTGGTGGCGATTTCGGGAACTTGCGATTCGTAGGCGTAGAGTGCGGCTACGGCTTCGGCAACGGAGCGGTCTCCGCAGATTTCGCGGTAGGTTTGCACCACGGCCTGCGTGCCCGGAAGCGCTGGGCAGCAGGTAATGTCGTCTTCGGGCACGCCGAGAGCGGTGGCGAAATCGCGCCAGAGCTTGGGGTGCGAGCCGTTGGGGTTTTCTTCCTCGGCAAGATTTTCTTCCACGATCTGGCGGAGGTCGCCGTCAGTGCGAGCCGCGAGCACGCGCAGATGCTTGGGGAAGGCTTCGACGTGGCGGTAATATTGGGAAGCGTATAGCTGGAGAGCCTTGCGGGAGAGTTTGCCGGTCTGCCAATCCTGATAGAAAGGATGAGTGAGCAGGTTCTTGGCCGCGATGGCGGCATCCAGCCGAGGTAGCAATTCGCTATTGGACATCGAAATATCCTCCGAGCAAGCAGCGGCGCAGATAGCGAGAGGGCGCGACGGCCGCTAATCGAACGTGCCGCATTGTAGCAAAGTTCGCGGAAGTTTGCTTTAGGAGGGGGGAGGGGAACTCAGGTCCGGGAGAAAACAGCGTAATACTTTCAGCCTGGCGCGCGTCGAAATAGAGAGGCCTCGAGTTTTGCTACACTGCCGCCGAAGGAAGTTATGGCCGAAACTATTGCTGTAAAACGCGTTCGCATCGAATCCGTCGACGTCGTTCGAGGCGCCATCATGATCATCATGGCGCTGGATCACGTGCGGGAATATTTTTCGAATCCTGGCTTCAGTCCCACCGATCTGTCGCAGACAAGTGTTGTGCTGTTTTTTACACGATGGATCACGCACTTTTGCGCACCGGTTTTCTTTCTGCTTACCGGGACGGGTGCATATCTATCGCTGCGAAAGCGATCGCCACAGCAATTATCGTGGTTCCTGTTTACCCGGGGGCTGTGGCTGATCTTTTTGGAACTTGTGGTGGT
>JBBRPU010000012.1:0-24343 GCA_038227545.1 Candidatus Acidiferrales bacterium | reverse complement strand
TCCGCCCGCGGTGGGGTCAACCCTCAGAACTAAAATCGGTCGTCAGGAAACATTTAGGCAACAGGCCTCGTATGTATGTTCAGTGCCACAGGAGGCATACTTACCATGCTCAATCGCACAAAGCGCATCCACCGGCCCGCCGCTCTGCTTGCCGCTGTTCTCCTAACCTCATCTCTCCCGTTCCTCGCCAATCCCGCCGCCAAAGGGCAGACCTCCGCTCCAGCCAAGACCGAGCGCTGGCTGCATGTCCGCGTGGTCAATGCCGATAACAAAAACGAGATCGTGCGCGTGAACGTCCCGCTGGATCTCGCGGAAAGCGTCCTGCCTACCATCAACAAGGATCGTTTTCACAACGGCAAAGTCACCATTGATGAAGCGCACATGAAAGACGTGGACCTTAAGGCGCTGCTGCATGCCGTGCGCGATGCTAAGGACGGCGAATACGTGACCGTTCAAAGTGGCGATCAGGATGTTCGCGTGGCCAAGCAGGGCGGGCATTTTATCGTCCATGTGAAGGACAAGACCAAGGGCGAAAATGGTAAGCGCTCAGAAGTCGAAGTAAAAATACCCATGCACGTCATTGATGCGCTGTTCAGCGCCGGTAAAGACGAGCTGGACATTGTCGCGGCGCTGCACGCGCTTTCGTTGCAGGGTGACACGGAGCTCGTGTCCGTCAAGGGCGACGACAGCACCGTTCGCGTGTGGCTCGATTCGAAGAACGTCGGGGACTAATCGCACAAAATCCTGGAATCGAAGGGGGATCAGCATATGCTCATCGCAAAAATAGCTCTGGGAATGGCCAGCACCGTAGCGCTGGCAACGGTGTACACCTTTCGTGAAGGCGTGATTCGGGTGGATGTGGATGAATTTCGCGACGGCGGCTCGCACGTGCATTTGTGGGTGCCGGCAGCCGCGGTCCCGATGGCCGTGCACTTCACTCCGAAACGTCATATGCAACAGGCGGCAGAACATGTCGAGCAATTCATGCCCACCCTGCGGCAGTTGAGCAAGGAGCTTGAAAAGTACCCGAACGCCGAGTTTGTGGATGTCCAGGACGAGGCCGAGCACGTGCGGGTGCAGACTCACAACGGCAAACTGGAAGTTGACGTAACCGGTCCCGAAGAGACGGTGCACGTCGCGTGCCCGATAGCTACAATTCAGGATGTGGCCGCGGAATTTGCGGATATCCGGCCGGGCGCGTAAGCCTGGCTCCTCTGAAATTGAGCAGGTTGCAAAGACAAAGCGGAGGGGCGCGGCGTGCTCAACTCCCCGCGCTTTGTCCGCTTACTCTTCTTTCACATCGCTGGGGATGAAGTAAATTTCTTCAAACATCGAGTCTTTCTTCCAGCCGGCGCGCTGCAGGATGCCCCGGCAATTTTCCACCATGTTCGGGTGCCCGCAGAGGTAACCGGTGGTTTCCTGCGGTCGCAAACCCCACAGGTCTGTGTATCTGCGCACCAGGTCATCCACGCGGCCAGTTTCGCCGCTCCAGGCCTCGTCTTCCCAGGGACGGCTTACGGTAGTGACGAAATTCAGCCACGGTGCTTCGGCGGCCACCTTTTCCATCTCGTCGCGATATCCAAACTCCCACGAGCGGCTCCCGCCCTGCACGCAGTACAGCTTGTGTTCGCCAGGCATGGGGCTGTCACCGCTCTTCCAGTCGCGGTATAGCGTGCGCACATAGCTGACAAACGGGGCGATTCCCGTCACCGTTGAAAGCAATAGGTGGTTTTTGCGGCCGCTGCGCAGGTCCAGCGTGAAGCGCCCCTTGGAAATCTTGCGGCAAAAAAGTTTGTCGCCGACGTTGAGCTTGTAAAGGTGTGGAGTCAGCGCGCCTTGTGGCACCAGCTCCAGGAAGAACTCCAGCGTATTTTCATACGGAGAAGAAACCAGTGAGTACGCCCGCTCGATGCGTGCTCCTTCATGCTCGACTCCCAGCGTGGCGTACTGTCCGGCGAGAAACTTGAAGGGCCCGCCGGGATCCACGCGAATGAGCCACAGATCCGGAGCCAGATCTTTGCGCTCCACGATGGTCGCCTGATAATGCTTTTCTCCAGGCAGCATTCACTCTCCTGACCGAAACTCGGCGGTAAGTATGGACATACTGTTATTCGTAAGCCAGCGCAACGACTGGATCGTAACTGGCCGCTCGCAATGCTGGATAGATGGCGCCGGTGGCTGCGCCGACCAGCGCTAGCATCACCGAAGAAAAAATCCACGCGGACGAAATCAGAATGGTGAGGCCCGGGCTGGTCTGTTTCAAAATGGCTTGCACCAGAAAAGTCAGCATGATGCCCAGGACCGTGCCCATCAGCGACAGAATAAAAGTTTCCCCCAGCAGCATGCGCACCACGTCAAAGCGCGAGAAACCCAGAGCTTTCAGAATGCCGATTTCGCGCGTGCGCTCCATAACCAGCGTGTGCATATTGAGCAGCACCACCAGGAAACTGATCACGATGCCCAGCGCCACCATCGTTCTGGTGAAGGGTCGCAACTGCGGGAGGTTAGATGAGGTCATCAGCGTTACGTACTCTGACAGCGAGCGCACGCTATTCTGGGGATCGAGTTTCAAAATTTCGGCGCGCGTTCCCTCGGTATCTCCTTTGCTTCTAACGTAAAACATCGAGACGCGCTTCTCGGCGCCCGCCAGGTCCTGCGCCGTTTGCAGCGGGATAAAATATCGCGCGCCTTTTCCATGCGCGACGATCCCGCTCACGGTGAATACATGATTCAGAAGCGTGACCTGGTCGCCAACTTTCAAATGCCGCGACTGCGCCATGATGTCGTCGGCGATCAACTCATCGGGCCCTTCGAATTCCCGGCCGGCGCGAAACAGGAATCCCTTGCTGAGTGCATTGAAGCGCCGAAAATCAATACCGTAAACCATCACTAAGTTCTTTGGTTCCGTCAAAATTACCGTGGGAGCTACTTCGTCCACGCCCGGCAACGCTGCAATCTTTTCGCCCAGCGCTTCCTGCATTACCGCGCTGGAAAATGCAAAAAAGATCGAGGAGTTCGGCGGCTGCACGATGATGTCCGCGCCAACGCCTTCGACGCGTTTTCCCCATTCGGAAACTACTCCTGAAGTGAGACCCGCAATCATCAGCACCAGTATCACTTGAATCGCGATGGCGATGACGCTCAGAGCGCTCCGCAGCGGCCGCGTGGCAATACTTCCCCAGAACATCTGCAATAAAGAAAATCTGCCCTCAAAAGTTTCATTCATGCTGGAGGTCCGGTGTGGACTGTATCACCGCTGTTCGAAGGCCGTCAAAAAAAGCGCTGCGCATTTATTGCACGCGCGATTCCGAAACGCATTCCAAATATTTCTGCGCGATTAAGTTTTGCACACAACTGTTCATAAGCTTGTGGAAAAACAGGATGGACGGCAGCTAACTGCGCATTTAACAACACGATTTACCGCTTTGCACAATTTTCGTGCAACCTCGGAAATTATCCGCGTGGAACTCCGCTGCCTGTAAAAATTATTTATCGCGGAGGGACCGGCGTTCCATTTTGGTGCCCGTCCACCGGCATGCGGTCACGATTGTGCACTGCTGGGGATCAATACCACTTGGGCGGCTTCTCGAGACGAATCTTGATGGGCTGCTTGGCATCCGTGATGTCATACCACCGGCCATACGTCTTCCACCCCTCGGCGATAATTTGAATCAGAACTCGCCCGAGCGGCGCGTTGGGCACGTGCGCAATGCCGTCGCGATTGGTCTTCACGTTCATCTCGTACTGCTTGTCTTTCACAATCTTGCGGTCTTTCACATATTTTAGATACACGCTGGCGTTTTCCACCGGGGCGTCTTTATCGCCGCCGGTAACCTCGATGGTTACGCGTTCGAGGGAGAGGTTATTCTGGGCGGCGGCTCGCGCCAGCGGCCCAGCGTTGCTCTTCGTTCCAGCCGGCGAAAGCAGCACCAGTGAAAAAATTATTCCCGCGCACAAAATAAGGCATCTCTTCATGTTCGTTAAACTATCCTCCACGGAAACAATGCTGGGGGTCAAGTTTTCCGTTTCTAAATCAGATGCACGCCTGGGGGCCGCCGATGTATCCCCGGCGCGATTAGAAAACTCTAAACCGGGGCTCATTGACTACCCGTTTGGGCTCCTGTAACTTCTGAAGAACCACGCCAAAGGTCGAATTTCGCCGTTCCACGCATCATCGTGACCGCTGCACGTCCGGCCCGGCGGATAATTTGCATCGCTAATTGACGATTACTCTGCGGCAAAGAGGAGCAACACATGGGTTTCGCCACAAACGCCATTCACGTCGGCCAGGAACCGGATCCGGCCACTGGCGCGATCGTCGCCCCGATTTACCAGACCTCCACGTACGTGAATGAAGAGCTGGGAAAAACCAAAGGCGGCTACGACTACGCGCGCACCAACCATCCGAATCGCAAAGCTCTGGAACGCACCATGGCCAAGCTCGAAGAAGGCCACAGCGCCTACGTCTTTTCCTCCGGCATGGCGGGAATAGACGCGGTCTTCCGCCTGCTGCGGCCCGGCGACCACGTGGTGCTTTCTGAAGCGGTATACGGTGGCGTGTTCCGGCTTTCCACCCAATTGCTGGTGCATTTCGGATTGGAATTCAGTTTCGTGGACACTTCTTCCACGGATGCGGTGCTGCTGGCTTTTCGCCCCAACACCAAAATGTTGTATCTCGAAACGCCGACGAACCCGACCATGCGCGTGGCGGACATCGCGGCGCTGAGCAAGCTCGCCACCCCGCGCAATATCACGGTGGTGGTGGACAACACCTTCCTGAGCCCATACCTGCAGAGGCCAATAGAGCTCGGCGCGCACATCGTGGTGCATTCCATGACCAAGTATTTGAATGGCCACAGTGATTCCACCGGCGGAGCGGTGGTGCTGACGCGGCCGGAAGACGCGGAGAAAATTTATTTCATTCAGCGATCCGCAGGCAGCGGGCTGGCGCCGATGGATTGTTTCCTGGTTTCGCGCGGCATCAAGACGCTCGCGGTGCGCATGTTGCAGCACAACGCCAACGGCCTTGCGGTGGCCCGCCACCTGGATGCGCATCCAAAAATTCGCAAAGTGTATTACCCGGGGCTGCCGAATCATCCACAGCATGAAGTTGCGCGACGGCAACAGAAGGGTCCGGGCGCGATGCTGTCGTTTGATCTGGGATCGCTGGAGGCGGCGCGGCAATTCCTGAACAAAGTGAAACTGTGCGCGCTGGCGGAAAGCCTTGGCGGCGTTGAGACGCTGATTTCGCTTCCCGCGTTGATGACGCACGCGTCCATGCCGCAGGAAGTGCGCGAACGCGTGGGCATCACCGAAGGCCTGGTGCGATTGTCGGTGGGCATTGAAGATGTCGAAGACATCATCGCCGATCTGGATCAGGCGTTGCTGTACACCTAGCTCCTGCTGACTATTTGCGCGAACGATCCCCGCGCTTGACTCCTGCGCTCACCCAATCCAAATATTGTTTCGAGCCGCTTACAATGGGCAAAACGATAAATTCAGGCATGTCGTAGCTGTGAAGTTGCGTCACAACGCGCTGTAATTCCGGAAGGCATTTCTCAACCGATTTCATCATCAGCAAGTATTCCCGCGCGGTTTCCACTTTTTCTTTCCAGCGATAAATGGATTCGACCGGCGCGGTAGCGATGTTGACGCAGGCGGCCAGGCGTTGTTCGACCGCGGCGTGCGCGATCCTTTTTGCCTCAGTCAGATTTGCGCACGTTACCAGCACGACTCGGAATTCAGTTTTCTTCACGTACCTGCCTTCCCTGTGTGGCTTGCTCTGCGCTGCTCTTTTGCGGTTTGCGACTCCGGGCTAGAATACATCGCTATGACCACCTCTCCGATCAAGTTTGGAACTTCCGGCTGGCGCGGACTGATTGCCGATGATTTCACCTTCGCGAATGTGCGGCTGGCGGTGACGGCCATCGCGGATCACGTGAACAACAAAACCAAAGAGCCGACGATTCTGGTGGGCTACGACCCGCGCTTTTATTCCGAGGAGTTTTCGCAGCTGGCGGTGGACGTCTTGAATGCCAACGGGATTCGCACGCTGCTGTGCGACACGTTCACACCAACTCCGGCGATCGCCTACGAAATCATGCGCCGCAAGCTGGATGGAGCGATTAATTTCACCGCCAGCCACAATCCCGCGCACTACCACGGACTGAAATTTTCTGCGGCGGATGGCGGCCCGGCGCTGCCGGAAGTCACCAAGGATATTGAGGCGCGTGTCACCAAGATGGTGGAAAAAGACGGGCCGTTTCCCGTGCGCGCCGCGAAAAGCGGTGGAGAAAAACTCACCGCCAACGAAATGGTCAACCTGCGCGAGACGTATCTGAAGCGCCTCGAAGAACTGGTGCGCTTCGAGGTCCTCAAGCAATCGAAAGCAAAGTTCGTGATTGATGCGCTGCATGGATGCGGCGCGGGTTACCTCGATGGCGTGCTCGCGCGAAACGGGGTGGCGGCGCAGGCGATGCGCTTGAATCGCGATGTGCTCTTCGATGGCACCGGGCCGGATGTCTCGGAAGAAAATCTGGCACCGCTGCGCAAAGCGGTGACCGACTGTGGAGCCGTGGCGGGCCTGGCGACGGATGGCGATGCGGATCGCTTTGGCGTGATTGATCGCGACGGTTCTTGGGTGCAGCCAAATCATATTCTGGCGCTGCTGTATGACTACCTGGTGGAGACGCGGATGTGGAATTTGCCGTGCGCGAGAAGTGTGGCGACGACGCAGATGATGGATGCAGTGGCGCGATTTCATGGTCAGAAGGCGTACCAGACGCCGGTGGGATTCAAATATATCGGGCAACTGATTCGCGAAGACAAGATTGCCATGGGCGGAGAAGAAAGCGCGGGCATGACCATCCGCGGGCACGTGCCGGAGAAAGATGGAATTCTGGCGTGCCTACTAGTGGCGGAAATGCTTGCAGCGCGCGGCGGTTCGATCAAGGAACAAGTGGCGGCGCTGTTCAAAAAGCTGGGCCGCGAGTTCTGGCCGGTGCGCGAGAACATGCACCTCAGCGACGAACAAAAGGCGAATGCGGTGAAGCGGGTGGCCATTGATGCTTCAGAACTACTGGGACGAAAAATAGTTTCCGTTGATCGCACGGATGGCGCAAAGTTCGTGTTTGAAGACGGTTCCTGGATGCTGCTGCGGCTTTCGGGGACGGAACCGCTGCTGCGGTTGTATGTGGAAGCGGAAAGCGCGGCGGCTTCCGCAAAACTGGTAAGCGAAGCCCAACACTGGGTGCTGCAGGGATAAGCGAGACAAATGGAAAAGAATTTTGGCGAAGCATTTCGAGGGTTCGCACAGAAAAATTTGAGGGTGCTGCTGGCGCTGTTTGTAGCGCTGCTTTTTGTGCACGATATTTTCGGCGCGCACGGTTATCTTTCGATGCGGCAGACGCAGGATGGCATCAAGAAGGTGCGCTCGGAGATTACGACGCTGAATAAAGAAAATGCCGCGCTGCAGCAAGCGGTCAAAGACTTGAAGAACGATCCGCGCGCGATTGAGAAGATAGCGCGGGAAGAGTTGATTCTGGCGAAGCCCGGCGAGATCATCATCAAGATTCCGCAAGCGCAGTTCTTGCCGCAGGCGATGGCTACCCGGCCGTAACGAAGAGTCCTCCAGCATTTCGTGAAATACCTTCCTGAATATTTTGATGCTGTTCTTCCTCTGCTCGCGGGCTAGGTCCGTGAGATGAGTTGGCCTTCGCGGTGGCAAAAAATCGTGTGGAAGGGTGGGTTTTGAAATTACCCCCCACCTTTCAGGGTCAAGAGTGTGGAAGATGTTGAGGACAAATGGTTTACGGGCGCAAAAACCGCGCTCAAGAGCGCACAAGAGTGTGGAAGTTGTTGGAAACACTGGATTACACATTCGAGCAAGAGCGGACGAGAACGTGTTCAGAGGAATGGCAGCAACAGTGGCGAGGCAACGAGACGGGTATGTTTCGGCGATAGCGTACGGTGGGCAAAGCTCGAGCGGTTGCGGCGAACCGCGAAGGTCAGATGGACTTCCGCTAAGCATCAGTCATTTTACTATATAGATATATAATTTGCAAGACATTTCATCCGGTAGTTTGCCGCGATTGGCGGCGGCCAGCTGGACCGTGTCAGAATACTGCGTTTGAGAGGGTGGAGGGGAAATGCAAAAGCGCAAACTGGGAAAAAGCAATCTGGAAGTCTCGGCCATGGGCCTCGGTTGTATGGGAATGAGCTGGTCCTACGGCCCGGCCAAGGACAAGCAGGAGATGATCGCACTTCTCCGGAGCGCCGTGGAGCGGGGGGTCACATTTTTCGACACCGCCGAAGTCTATGCACCTCTGGTAAATGAAGAGCTGGTGGGTGAAGCGCTGGCTCCATTTCGGGGGGAGGTGGTGATCGCCACCAAGTTCGGATGGGCGCCTAATCCAGGAGACACCGACAGGTGGAGTGCGCTGAACAGCCGGCCTGCGCATGTCAAGCAGGCCGTCGAAGGCTCGCTGAAGCGACTCCGGATCGATGCCATCGATCTTTACTACCAACACCGGGTAGACCTGGAAGTGCCGATCGAAGACGTGGCGGGCGCGGTAAAGGAACTAATCCAGCAAGGCAAAGTGAAACACTTCGGGCTTTCGGAAGCAGGAGCGAAGACCATCCGGCGCGCGCATGCGGTGCAACCGGTGGCTGCGCTGCAGAGCGAGTATTCGCTGTGGTTCAGAGAGCCGGAAAAGGAAGTGCTGCCGGTACTCGAAGAGTTGGGGATAGGATTCGTTCCGTTCAGTCCCCTGGGAAAGGGCTTCCTCACCGGCAAGATCAACGAGGAGACGAAATTCGACAGTAGCGATTTCCGGAACACGGTGCCCCGGCTGAACGCGGAGAATCGCAAAGCTAACCAGCCGCTGGTTGATCTGCTGAACAGATTTGCTGGACAGAAGAAAGCGACTGCCGCGCAAATAGCGCTGGGCTGGCTGCTGGCAAAAAAGCCGTGGATCGTTCCAATCCCGGGCACCACCAAGCTGAATCGCCTGGAAGAAAACCTTGGAGCGGTGAACGTCAACCTTACGGAGCAAGACCTTCAGGATATCGAAAAGGCCTCTGCAAACATCAAGCCTCAGGGTGCGCGGTATTCAGAATTTCATGAGCGTCTGACGAATCGCTGATCGTAGCCTGGCCATCGTTTCATTTGCGACAGGGGGACTTGGGAATGAAAGCATTGGTGTTTTGGGCGTTGGCAGGAGTCTTGGGAGCCAGCGGAATTACGGCGATTTCGTCCCGAGAGGCGACCAACGCAAGCATCCCTGCGGACAGGGACAAATTGATCGGAGCATGGACGCTGGTGTCGCTGGAAATGCCGGAGGCGGACGGCAAAGTGAATCGCATGACCGACATTAAGGGGATGTTGCTCTACACCACTGACGGCCACATGTCAGTGCAGCTGATGTACCCGAATTCGGCGTCCGCGCTATCGAATGAGTATGTGAAGAACGGGTACGAGGCTTCGTTCGGAACCTATGACGTGGATGAAGAGGCGCACACTGTAACGCACCACGTGCAGGGATCGATCACGGAAGGACTCGTCGGCAAGGACCTTCCGCGGGCGTTTCAGTTTTCCGACGGGCATCTGATCGTCAAATCGACGAGGCCAGAGGAGCACTGGTCGGTAACCTGGGAGCACCGCTGAGTGGTGGCGATTAGCGGCGCATGAAAGGAGAAAATTTGTGCCTCACGTTATCGTGAAACTGTGGCTTGGAAAATCGGAGCCGCAGAAAACGCGTCTCGCTGAAGAAATTACCAAAGACGTGATGGGAATTCTGGACTACGAAGAGGAGTCGGTGTCCGTAGCGATTGAAGAAATTAAACCAGAGGATTGGGCTGCGAAAGTTTATAAACCCCATATCGTCGACAACCCGGAGACGGTTTATAAGAAGCCGGGATACACCATGTAATTTGTAATCTCACGTGTGAAGCCAAAGTCAGCGAATCTCACGACGGCACTTCGAGCTGCAGATTGAATGCGCTGGCGAAAACAAATCAATGAGGTGTGAGGAACGCAGATATGGACATTAAACGAGTTGGCTCGCAACCGTCCGCGAAAGGTCCGGTGGAGTGGTTCACGGGCACAGTGCGGATCGATGCGCTGTTTCAGGCGCCAGATCCGGCATTTGTTCAGGGCGCAAGTGTAACGTTTGAGGCTGGGGCACGGACGGCTTGGCATACGCATCCGTTGGGCCAGACGCTAATCGTAACCGCCGGCTGCGGCCGTGCGCGGCGCTGGGGAGGCCCGATCGAGGAGATCCGGCCAGGCGACGTGGTGTGGTTCCCGCCTGGCGAGAAGCACTGGCATGGGGCCGCGCCGACCACGGCGATGACGCACATCGCCATTCAGGAAAAGCTCGACGGCAAGGTTGTCGAGTGGTTAGAACAGGTGAGTGACGAGCAATATCTGAAGTGACGACTCGAAGTGAATCCCGTCGCAGAACAGTTCGTGCCTCCAGCCCGATTGCAGATTCGCGGGCTAACTAGATAAACAAAAAACTTTGGCCCACTTTCCGCGCAACGGACAGCGCATTCATTGTCGGGAGCAGCCGCTGCAGTTATCGGGAATCGGCACTGTAACAACCGAAATAGAGTCCATCTATAGGGCTTTAGAGCGTATACTCAACGCCAATCCCGCTTCAAATCGATCTGCATCCGGAGGCTTGTTGAACGCAACATCAAAATCAATTCTCGTCGTGTCTCTGCTGGCGTCTTTTTTGGCTCTTGCGATTAACGCTCAGGACCTCCCCAACTCTAAAGACCCTGCAGGCATGAAGCGTTATGAAGGCAGCGAACTGATTGGCTACCGTGCGCCGCAGTTCGACGAATATCTGCTGCCCCTGGGCCTGGCCACTAAAATGGATCCACCCGCTTACGAAAAAAGCATTCCGGTGGAAGGGCAGGTGAGCTATTACACCTACCTAGCGCCGGCGGGCCGCTCGGAGGCCGAGTTATTCCGTAACTATAAACAAGAATTTCAGCGTCTCGGACTAGCGATACAGTACGAGAAAAGCGCGGGCCAGCAGGGTTCATTCGGTTTCGGTACCGCGTTTGACAAGATTGCAAACGACCTAGACCTGGGTCAGATTCTTTCCTATAACGATGCCGATGAGCGCCTGATGGTAGGCAAGAGCCGAGACGCCAAGCCGACGTACTATCTGGTTTTCGTGACTGCTTACAACGATGGCGTCATTCCGGACCGATTGCAAAACAAGGTTTCTAAAGGCCGCGCCATCGCTCAAGTGGTTCTGGTTGCCCCGGACACCATGGAAAAGAAGATGACCTTCGTTAACGCCGACGATATGAAACAGACCATTCACGACTCGGGGAAAGTAGCTCTTTACGGTCTTTATTTTGATACGGACAAGGACGTGGTCAAACCTGAGTCGCAGCCAACCCTGGCGGAAATTGCAAAACTGTTGACGGCGGAACCTTCTTTGCGATTGCGCGTAGTGGGGCACACAGATAATCAGGGGAAGTCTGAATATAACCTGGACCTAAGCAAACGCCGCGCGGCCAGCGTTGTACGAGAGCTGACCAGCAAGTACAACGTACCTGCAAACCGACTGGATGCATTCGGATGTGGGCTGTATGCGCCAGTGGCCTCCAATGAAGCCGAAGATGGAAGAGCCAAAAACCGTCGAGTTGAACTGGTGCAGTGGTAGAGGCCGAGACGACTTCTCATTTAACGGGGAACTAGTTACTTGTAAGGAGACGATGAATATGAAGATCAGCAAACGAGAAATAGGAGACATCACGATCGTAGACATCAGTGGCCGCATAGTTCTCGGCGAAGAGAGCGCCACACTGCGGGGGCTGGTAGGCGACCTTCTTAGCAAGGGGCACAAGAAGATGCTGTTCGATCTTGGGGACGTGGAATACATTGACAGCTCAGGGTTGGGTTTTCTAGTCAGCGCCTTCACCAGCGTGCGGAAGCAGGGTGGAACAATGAAACTACTGAAACTCACCAACAAGGTTCAGGATGTGATGCAAATTACCAAGCTGTACACGATTTTCGACGTCTTTGACGATGAGACCGCAGCCGTCGCGTCGTTTGGACAGGCTGCGTCGGCCTGAGTAACCATCCTGAAGAAGATCATTTTTTCTGGAAGTCTACTGTTGGGTGGGAAAGATCAGTCGCGGTTCAGCCGCTCGTCTAGAAGAAGGACGGCGCGATAGAGAACCTCGGCACCGTTGGCGATATCTTGCCAGGAACTGAATTCTTTTGGCGAATGGCTGATGCCGTCACGGCTGGGGACGAAAATCATTCCGATGGGCGCAATTTTGGCTATCTGCTGCGAATCCTGCACCGCGGCGCTGGGAAGATCCATAGTCGCAAGGTCCAGTGACCTGGCAGCCTCACGGATGGCGCTCTGAATGCCGGCGTCGGAGCGGGCCGGAGCGTTTTCCTCCAACAAGTCGCAGCGAGTCTCAACGTTTTCTTCTTTGTCAATCTGCTTGAATTTGAGTTGAATACCTTCCCACATGTGGTCAATTTTTGCGGTTTCGAGATCGCGCAGCTCCACCGGGAACTCAACGCGTCCGGGTATGACGTTAATCGCTCCTGGCTCTACTTTCATGTAGCCGACGGTGCCGACCTGGCGGCCGGACTCCGCGCGCACCACTTCGCGCACCGCGAGGACGTCTCTAGAGGCCGCTGCGAGCGCATCTCTGCGGTGATCCATCGGCGTGGTGCCAGCGTGATTGGCGAAACCGGTGGTGACACAGGTGCGACGTTTGAGACCAACGATGCCCTGCACGACACCAATGGGGATTTTCTTCTCGTCGAGATACGGCCCCTGCTCAATATGCAACTCGAGAAAGGCGGCAAGTGCTCCTGGTGGGATGCGCGCGTCGCCCAGACGCGAGGGATCCTGGCCGTAACGGCGCAGCCAATCCGCGATGGTTAATCCCTTGTCATCCTTGCGGTCCAGAATTTCTGGACCGAGCAAGCCGGCGGCAACACCGGAACCCAGGGTGCCCAAGCCGAAATGGTTACCCTCCTCGTTGGTCCAAATCACGACTTCCATAGGATGACGATTTTTTACCTGCGCATCGTTCAAGGCGCGCATCACCTCGATGCCGCCCATGCTGCCGACGTCGCCGTCAAAGTTTCCGCCATGCAATACGGAGTCAATGTGAGAACCGAATAGCAATATCGGGAGCTTCTCGGAGCCGGCGCGGTGCCCGAAGATATTTCCCGCGGCGTCAACGCGCACTTCGAGTCCGGCGCTTTTCATCAGCTCCATGACGTATGCGCGAGCGGCCATATCGGTTTCGGAATATCCGATGCGGGTGACACCACCGTCGGGATTGCGACCGAATTCGCTCAATTTCTCGAGGGTGGCCTGCAGGCGCTGCGGGTTGACGTGAGTTTTTGACGAGCTGGTGTCTTGAGAGAGAGCGCGAGACGGAAGAAGAGCCAGGCATAAAAGCGCGAAAGAAAGAAAACCGAAAAAACTGCCAAGAGCTTGTCGAGTGTTGTGATGCTCCGTGTTCACGGGTGTGGGGCCTCAGAAAGTCAGCGGCATTCTACATCAGTGCGTCAACGTGGCGGGCAAACAAGCCCAAGGTACCGTTGGAAGCCTAGATCAACCGAAGCAAAAAGGGCGGATTGATCGGTAAGCGATCCCGATGAATCCGGAGAGAGTTCCCTTTCAGGGTTTCTTGGGGGGAGTTTCGGCGGGTTTTTCGGGTGCTTGCGGTGGGCGATCGGATTTCTGGGTTTCGGTGGAGACGACGGCAAGATTGCCGGCGCTGTCGCGGACTTGAGAGGTTTTGGCTTGTTGCGTGCCGGTCGCGGCATACTGCACGACGTATTTCGTTTTTGTTTTTACTTGCAGGTTGTCACTGGGGGTGCCGAGGTTGGGTTGCTCGATCTGCTGCTCGGTGACTTCTCCGGTGGAATCTTTTTTCTGGATGGTGGTAACGCGGCGGTTGAGCTGCAGGGTGCCGTTGCCGGCCGATCCGGGTAGCTGCGAAGAATAGGTGTCCACGGTGCCGCTTTTTTCTCCTGTGGCGGTTTCTGTTTCCTGGCCCACCGTGCGGGATAGCTCTGAAAGTTTGCCGTTGATGTCGGGGCGCGAGAGGCGTTCTTCGGTGGTGCGCTTCTTGCCGTCTTGTTTAATGGTTTGTTCTTTTACTTCGCCCACCCGCAAGTTTCCGTTGCCATCGGGAATGAGCATGGTTTTCTTCACTTCGACGGAGTTGTCTGCACTCCGCTTTTCGAGCTCGTGAGTCTCGCGCTGGGCGGTGAAACCACCGTTGCCATCGGCGCGGTAGAGAGTGGTCTTTGTTTCCTGCGCATCGGGGCTGGACTTGGTGGTAGCGGCGACTTCGCGCTGGGTGACCTGGAAATTTCCGTTCACATCGGAGTTTGAGGTGGTGCGGGTTACGTGCTTGTCGCCGCTGGCTGTGGAGCGCGCATCTTCTTCGGTTACCTGAAATAATTGTTTTCGTCCCTCGCCGTTCCACTTGTAGGTGCGCACCACCGTTCGTGTGGTGGAGTCATTTACTTTGATGGTTTCTGTCTCGGTTTCGGAATCGGGTTGATAGTGGCCATCATGGCCGAGGACTTCTACTTTTTGTTTATCAACGCTGCGGTTGCCGGATTTGGTGTGGCTTTCGCTGGTGCGCGCGGGACTGGTGTTGTCGGTTCTGGATTCCGAGGTGGTGGTCCAAGATTCATCGCTTTTGTTGGGGGGCGAATCTTGCGCGCGGGCGACGGCAAATGGGCCGGCGCAGAGAGCGATGGCGAGGAGCCCCTTCAGTAAGGACTCGGTGGAAGCGACAGCGGGATGATTTTTGGATTTTATGGAGGACATATTTTGCTCCTACGGCTAGTGATGATCGTGGCGTCTAGCGCTTCAGCACTCACTATTCTAACCCACGATACTAGCTCAACTTCGGTTGAGTACTTCTTGGTCCCACGTTACAAGACCCAAACCGCCACGGCGGGCAGGCCCTCCAAAAAACTGAGGACGGGGCACCATTCGCGTTTTTTTGTTGGCGATTGAGTCAGAAGGTGGAGTTGCTGTACCAGCGAATGACGCGGAGGGCGCGCAGGGTGTTCCAGCGGCTGGCGCTGCCTACGGTGGTTTCCATCTGCAACGGAATATGCTCGCGATGGAGGAGGTTGAGCGGCCAGCGGCCGTTCTGGTGGCTTCGCTTAATTACAACTTCGATGGCCTGTTTTACGCGGCGGTCGGGATTGACTCCGGCGTTGCGTAGATAGTCGAGGCCGCGCAGGACGTCGTAATGCCAGAAGGTTGGGAAGGAGAAGCGGAGCCAGCGTTCGTCAAGGACTTTGCCGGTGCGCAGCGAGCGGAACATGCGGCGGTCGAGTAGATATTTTTCGGCGCGTTTGCGGGCGGTGGTGAGGGCTGCGGATTTGCGGCCGGCTCGTTCGCATTCGAGGAGCCCTTCGAGGACGCAGATGGTGGTGTGGAACGACGAGCGCGTGCTTCTGGGTCTTTTCGGAGACTCGAGCGTGGCTTCGCAGTTCCAGCCGCCGTCCTGGAGTTGCTCGCTCAAGAGTTGTCTGGCGAGGGCGTCGTTGGGCTTTTGGAAGTACGCGCCGATGCCGAGGATTCTGCCGTTGATGCAGGGCTCGGTTTCACCGTGCAGGAACGGGCGGTTGTTGAGCGGCTTGAACGCGAGGCGCTGGTCAACGCGGTCGATCATTTTGCGAGACTGCTTGCTGGCGGGATCGAGGCCGAGGTCCTTCAAGGCGACGAGACTGTAAAGGGTAACGAGCAAGCCGCGGTCTCCTTTGGGTCCGCCCCAGTGGCCCGCGGGAGATTGACGCTTGAGAAGTTGCGCGGCCCAGCCTTGCGTGGGGATGCGAGAGCGCTCGGCGGCGATGGCGGCGGGTGGCGCGCCGGTGAGGTCGCGCATGACTTGCCAACGGATGGCGGGGTCGGAATCGAGGAGCCATTTAATTACTGCGGGGCGGGGTGAGTAGTCGTGGGGACGCATTGGTCGTTTATAGCATGGAGTGTGGATGCTTGAGCCGAGTGCGGCTGCGCATTCGCATTGACGCCTGGGCGTGGTGCCAGACGTAAGAGCACGTGCAGAATGACGGTTTGGCTGAATCGCCTATGTACAATGGCATATGTGCCATCTCGTTAAAAATGATTTTCGCGACTAGGATGCAAGCATCGAAGGCAATTCTTCGATCCTGGGGAGGCAAGATTCCCGGGGAGTCTGAGGAAGATGCGAAAGGAAAACAAAATGGAAACCAGCCTGGAAACTATCGCGCAAATTAACAACGGGAAAGTAAGGGCGACAATCGCGAAGACAGACAAGAAAATCACAAGCATGGGAAAAAGGACGCTGACCAAATGTGTTTTGCTGGGGGCGTGTTTGCTGTTTGCGGGGGCGACGCAGATATCGGCGCAACAAAAAGAACGCGGACATGAGCGGGAGCAAGACAGCGTAGCGACTCCGGTGCAGATCGTGGCCTTGGACGAATGCGATCCGAAGACGTTCAACGCTGCGCTGGGGGCGGACTTCTGTAAGAACGTCACGCTGGGAGCATTCACGGTGCTGACGGATTTGTTCACCAAGGCGAAGGCCGGAACTCCCGATCCGAACTGGGACTTCGAGCCGGATACGCTGAGGATCAAGAAGGGGACTCCGCTGGTGGTTACTGACCAGGGCGGCGAGCCGCACACGTTCACCGAAGTGGAACATTTCGGTGGCGGATTCATACCGGATCTGAACGCGCCAGGGGAAGACGTGGTTAGCGAATGCGACGGCGGCTTCGCGAATCTGGGAGTGGCGCGGACGCGCATTCTGCAAGGCAGCCAGCAGTTAATTACCGGGCTTGGAAAAGGCGAGCACCTTTTTCAGTGCTGCATTCATCCATGGATGCGCGTGAAGGTGGAAGTGAAGTAAACGTCGCAATTTGAGGTGAGCGCACGCGAGAGGCGGTCGCGGCGGCTTTCCGCTGAACGACGTGATGGCGAGTCATCTGGCCGATTCATCCGGCTTGATGACTCGCCGATTTATTTTTGGGGCGCATCGAAGCATTCTGGCAAAGTTTTTGTACCTGGTGCGAGTAACGCATTCCGCATGCGGTGGCGGTGGATGGCGCGCGGGGGCGGCGCGGCTGGGGTACTCTGCAACTGGATGGAAACTGGAACCATAAATTCGCCGGCGCTGGGGAGCGCTTCGGGCGCGGACTTCCCTGCCCGGGCGCGGAGTCCTTGGATTTATCGCGCGTGGATTGATTTGATGGTGGGCTGCGGCGGGTGGTCGGCGCCGCTGTTGCTGGCGGGATTTTATTTTGCGCATTCTTACGAGCGAGGCTGGACGGTGGCGTTTTATTTTCTGGCGCTGCTTTCAAACTATCCGCACTTCATGGCCACGGTGTACCGCGCGTATCACACGCGCGATGAATTCGAGAAATATCGCGTTTATACGGTGCATGTGGCGCTGCTGCTCGCGGTGGCGGGAGTGGTTGCGCATTTGTGGTATGCGCTGCTGCCATGGATTTTTACGCTGTACATTTGCTGGAGCCCGTGGCATTACAGCGGGCAAAATTTTGGGTTGATGATGATGTTCGCGCGGCGCGCCGGGGTGGCGCCCACGGAAGCGGAACGGCGAGCGCTGCGGCTTTCGTTCATTGCGTCTTACATTTTGCTGATGTTGAGCTTTCATACCGGCACGTCGGGCGATGCGCTGATTCTTTCCCTGGGGCTGGCCGCTAAATTTACTTTGCCGGCGCGAGCCGCGCTGGCGCTATTTTTTGTGGGCGCAAGTGGATGGGCGCTTGGCTCGCTGGCGAGGAGGAGCAGTTTTCGCGCCGTGCTGCCGGTGGTTACGCTGACGGTTACGCAATTTCTGTGGTTTCTTTTGCCGGCGGTGATTGAGCTGGCGAGCGGGCGCGAAATTCCGCAGACGCGCTACAGCAGCGGGCTGCTGGCGGTGCTGCATTCGACGCAGTATTTGTGGATTACCAGCTATTACCAGAAAAAAGAGCCGCGCGCGGCTGGGGATTTGAGCTGGTCGTTCCCTCGCTACCTGGTGACACTGATCGCCGGGGGGATTGCGCTGTTCATTCCCGGGCCGTGGATTGTGAGTCGCGTTTTTCACGCGGATTTTGCGGCTAGCTTTTTGACCTTCACGGCGCTGGTGAATATTCACCACTTTATTCTGGATGGCGCGATCTGGAAATTGCGCGATTCGCGAATTGCCGCGCTGCTGCTGGATGGCAAACAAAAATCGGCAGACGGCGGAGGCGAAAAAAAGAATGGTTTTGCGCGGGCCACTCGCTGGGTGACAGGACGCGCTCCGGAAGCTCGTGCGTTTCGCATCGCGACGGTGGCGTTGCTGTTTGTTTGGGCCGCGGTGGACCAGGTCCATTTCTGGTGGTCCAGTGAAGCGAGCGGTCTGCCGTTGCTGCAACGCGCGGCGGAGATGAATCCGGACGACAGCTCGGTGCAGGTGCGGCTGGGGCGGGCAGAAAAGCAAGCCGGGCAAGGCGAAGCGGGTCTGGCGGCAATGCAGAGGGCGGCGGCGTTAAATACGGCAAACTTCGCGTTGCAGGAGTCTTATGGGCGGAGCTTGATTGAGGCTGGGCGCGAGGGCGAAGCATATGCGCAATTCCAAAAAATCATCGCGCGGTGGCCGCGTAATGCGGACGCGCTGGTGAATTACGGGATGCTGGCGCATCGGCTTGGTCATGACGGGGAGGCGGTGGACAACTGGCAGCGCGCGATCGATGTGGACCCTGGACAATCCAACGCGCAGCTGTATCTGGCGCAGGCTCTCGAGCAGCGGGGAGAAATACAGGCGGCGGCACGGCATTACCGCGGCTATCTGCAAATCATGGCCGCCCGGCGGGAAAAGAATCCTGCCGATACGGGGCCGGTGCTGGCGGCGTTGATCAAAGTGGCCGATGCGGATGCCGCTGTTCTTCACTTAGGCGATGCTTCTAAAGGTTATACGGCGGCGGCAGAATTCGCAGATAACGCCGGCGAGAAGGCGCTGGAGAGCCTGGCGCTGATTCATCTCGCGGACGTGCAGGAAAAGCAGGCCGACGTTCGCGGAGCTGTGCAGTCATACCAGCGGGCGCTACGGCTGGACGCGGAACTGGCTGATGCGCGCAGCGCAGCTTCGGACTGGCTTAACTACGCGCAGTTTCTGAGGAGGCGGAGGCAGCCGGAGCGGTTTGTGTTTGCTTGTTTGCTGCATGCGGAAAATATTCTGGACCAAACGCCGGGCGAGGAATTTGCCGCGGTGTCGCGGGCGCGGAAGGAGAGTGAGGCGCGGCTGGGGAAGGATGCGGCAGGCGCGCGGCGAAATTTGGAGACCACGGTGGCTGAGGCGCTAAGCCTGCAGATGCACACGGAACCGACTATCGCGCGCTAGCTCCCACGGACAGCACATCACGCAAATTGATTTGAGGCCAATCCTTGACACAAGTGCGCGACGACACTAGCTTCGTCGGAATGCCTCCGCGCACACTTCAAGAGCAATTCGGAAACATTGATATTTATCTTTTTGACCAGTTGTTGAAAGGCCGCATTTCGCCTGGAATGCGAATACTGGACGCCGGATGCGGGTCGGGCCGGAACCTGGTCTATTTTTTGCGTGAGGGATACGAGGTGTATGCCGCGGATAACGACGCGCACGCGGTAGAAAGTGTGCGCACGCTGGCGCGAGTCCTGGCGCCCACTCTTCCCGCGTCAAATTTTCGAGTCGAACCCCTGGAGGGAATGTCGTTCGAGGATGGGTGTGCAGATGTGGTTCTTATTAATGCGGTATTGCACTTCGCGGAGGACGACGCGCAGTTCGAGGCCATGCTGCGGGGCGCGTGGCGGGTGCTTAAGCCCGGCGGGCTGTTTTTCTGCCGACTGGCATCCACCATCGGGATGGAAAACCAAGTTACGCGAATCCGGGGAAGGCGGTTTGAGTCGCCAGACGGCGCGGAACGATACCTGGTGGACGAAGCGCTGCTCATCTCGATGACGGAACGACTGGGGGGCGAACTGGCGGACCCGTTGAAAACTACCGTGGTCCAGAAGCAACGGTCTATGACGACCTGGGTTCTGCGCAAAAGCTGGCGGTGAAAGGAGCGCCACAATTAACCATTGGGATTCCACTTCGCTGTCAATCCTTCGGTGATGAGCGGAGTTTCTGATTTTTGTAGCGAGGCGGCGACTTTCTCCATCTGACGCATGGCGCGCAGATGATTCCTTCCGGCAATTTTAAGCACGTCTTCGTCGGAATAACCGCGCCGCAACAGTTCCGCAAATAGATATGGGTAGCGCGTGACGTTTTCCAGTCCGACGACCATGGAGCCTGGAGCAACGTCGTAGAAATCCGCGCCAATGCCAAGGTGCTCGATACCCGCAACCTTGCGAATGTGATCAATGTGGTCGGCCACGCCAGATATCCCGCCACGCGGCGGTTCATGGGCTTTGTCCCACTCGGCCATGCCCTTTTTAATCGCTTCGTCGCTATCCGCGCGCGCATGAAATTCTTTGAGCGCCGCCAGCCGTTTTTCCTGCCACTCGGGGTAGCCGGGGGAAACAAATTCCCAGATAAAATTCACGTGGACCACTCCGCCATTGGCCGGAAGGAGGCGCAGCACATCATCGGGAACGCAACGCGGGTGGGGATCGATGGCGAAAGCGTTGGAGTGAGAAAAAATGACCGGGGCGCGAGAAACGCGCAATGCATCCTTCATCGTGTCGGCACTGACGTGGGAAATATCCACGAACATGCCCAGGCGATTCATTTCCCTGACGAGTCGCCGGCCGAATTCAGTCAAGCCGTAGTGCTCAGGGCGATCCGTAGCGGCATCGGCCCAGTCGATGTTGTCCCAATGAGTCAGGGTCATGTAGCGCGCACCCAATTGATAAAAAGTTCGGAGCGCGGCAGGAGAATTTTCGATCATGTGCCCGCCTTCCACTCCAAGGAGGCAAGCGATGCGTCCGGACTGGTGGATCCGTTCTATGTCTCCGGCGGTGCGGGCTTGTTCGAAGTCCGAGTTGCTGCTGATGAATCGCTGGGCCACGTCAAATTCGCGGAGGGCTTCGTGTAACGAGTTATGGGTTTTCTGGGTGGAGGATTCGACAAAAATCGACCAGTACTGCGCTCCGACGCAACCTTCGCGTAGTCGTGGAATGTCCGCGCATAACGCGGGTTGAACTTTGCTTAAATCAAAAGAAGTGAGATCGCCGGCTTTGGTTTCGAGAAGCATGGAGGGCAGATCGTTGTGGGCGTCTATGAGTGGGGCCTGGCGCAGAAGGTTTCTGGCACGATTCAGCAGCTGGGGATCAGGAGCGAGGGCGTCCGTGGCCTGGGCGCTGGCGGTATTGAGTTCAAGACCGCCGAACACTGCGGAGCCGGCGGCCAAGCTGGTCTGCTCAAGAAAACGGCGGCGTGTTAACAAGGGAGCTCCTAAGTCAAATGAGATGTCAGATTCTAAGCGGATTCAGGAGATAACGATGGAAATTCTGCGAGAAAGGATAGTGCTCGCTCGCCAAACTTAAAACCGAAGGTCATTTCATCGCCACCGGCGGGATGAGATATGGTTCACTTTCCGGCGGCGTCTATCTTTTTTATGTCGTCGTCGAGGCCCAGCAACTCCCAGCGTTGCAGGGCTAGCGGTACGTTGCCGTTGGTCCAGACGTAGTCATGAAAATCGCGCAGCTTGAATTTGTCGCCTAGCTGGAGGCGGCGGTCGGCGAGCAGGCGTTCAATCTGGAGCTTGCCGATTTCGTAGTCGATGGCCAGACCGGGTGCGGTGGAAAAAGAGGCGGCTTCTTCTTCGGCGGTTTTTCTGTCCATGGGCACGGTGCGCTCGAGATAGTCGGCGGCCTGGGAAATGGTGAATTCGCCGAGCGCGAGTTTTACGTCCACCTCGACGCGCAGGGCCCGCAGGCGCATAAAACTGTAGATGATTTCGCGCGAGCGCGGGCTGTCGTCGTACAGCCCGGTCTGCAGCATCACGTCTTCGGCGTAAAAGCCAAGGCCTTCATTTACTCCTGAATCGTAATACTGGCGGCGAATGGGATCGGGGCTTCGCCAGGCCAATGACAACTGGAAAAAATGTCCGGGGACGCCTTCGTGGACTCCGGTGGTGCGGGTGTCGAGCGCATAGGCCCTGGCGAAGTAGGGGAGGTTTTTTGCCGGCGGCAGAATCCAGCGGACGCCATCCTGATGAAGGCGCGAGGGCCCGGTGAAATCGTCGAGCTCGCCAAAACCATCGAGGGCGACGAGGTAGTCCGGCGCCGGGCGCATGGTCCAATGCGGTAAATCGGGAGGAACGGTGAGTATTTCTCGCGTGGTGAGAAATTTGCGAATGGCGGCGTCATCGCGGGTCATACGCGCGGTTTCCTCTTCGGCTGTCGCCGCCAGCTGCAGTTGCGGGGCGTGAAGGTCGCGCTGGCGTTCGTAGGTTTCGGCGGCGAGCACGCGTTCGAAATCCTGGCGCGCCATGAAGAGCAACTGTTGCGGGGTGTAGGGCAAGAGCGCAACGCGATGCAGGAAGAATTCGTAGGCGGGAGCGCCGAGAGCGAAGTCGCTGCTCATACCGGACAGATTTTGTTTCAACCACTGGCGATAACTGACCAGCGCCTGGCTGGCTGCGGACATGGCGGCGTGGAAATGAGTGCGCTGATCCGCGGTGGCCAGCAGGGGCGAAACGCCGCGGTCAACGCGCGACAGGCGTGTGTCTATGTCGTCAAGCGATTCGATGGTCGACTGCGCGAACGGCGCGACAGCACGCAGATTTGTCTTGGCCTGTTCCAGGATCGCGAGAATATTTTCGGCGCGGGCTACAATCTCGCGCGAACGCGCCTCATCGAATGGCGGCGGGGCCAGGAGAGCATCCTGCAAAGCAACGACGGTCTGGTCGACGTAAAAGCTGGGGTCGCGCCGCCAGCGGGGATTCATATCGAGTTCCCAGTAGACCCGCGCGATTGCAGAATCGATGAGGCGGTAATCTACTTTGCGCGGGACCGACCAGCCGTCGATGCGCAGCTCTTTCAAGCGGCGGTCAAATTCGGCGAGATCGGCGCGTTGTTTGGCGATGGCGGCGGCGGACCAATCGCGCGGTCCACCGGGGCGCTCCAAGCGGGGAATGTCGTCGGAGGAGAATGGGCGATAGCGGGCACGCCAGGTCCAGAAGTCGGATGCGAGGTTGTCTAACGGATCGGCTTTGGCTGGCGCCAGGGAGACGGAGATAACTAGCACGGTGATAAAGAGTCGCCACATAGTTGTGGAAGTATAGCAGCGGCTCTGCGGCTAAATAAATTTGTTGACGTCGGCAAATGCGACAACTAACAGCAGGTCCCTCGGCTTCGCCTCGGGATGACATATTTTTATTTTGGTGGCGGTGTGCTTTGCCAAATGACCCGCCAGCTACAAATTGGTTTATTGCTCGTGGCGAGTGACGATGATATTGTGCGACTGCGTTTTTGGGCCTTAGGCTACTGAGACGGAAACAGATCTGGTGCGCGCGGAGAAATCTGCGGAGGAGAGTTTATGAAGAAGCGAGCTTGGTATTTGGGTGTGGCGGTTTTGCTGGTGGCGGCAGCGGCGGTGATGGCTGCTGAAGATGGGAATCTGGGTACTTGGGTATTGAATGAGGGGAAATCGAAGATGAGCGGGTCGGCAAAGAATACTAAAGTGGTTTATGAGGCGGCCGGCGACAGCGTGAAGGTTACCGTGGATGGCGTAGACAATGAGGGCAAGGCACTGCACAACGAATGGACTGGAAAATATGATGGGAAGGATTATCCAGTGACTGGCGGAGTCGATGGTGATGTGCGATCGCTGAAGAAGGTTGGCGCTCATACACTGGCGCTGACGGACAAGCTGAATGGCAAACTTTACATTTCCGGGAAGATCACTTTGTCGGCCGATGGGAAGACTCGTACGGTGGCGGTTACCCGGACGGATAAGGACGGGAAGAAGTCCAGCAGCACTTACGTTTACGATAAGCAGTAGATAGGGTTTTAGACTTTTTGGGCCGCGCGTGGTTGGCGCGGCTCTTTTTTTGCGTCCAGGCGATCTTTTCATACGAGCAAGATTCTACGCAGATGTCGCGCCAGGTGCTCGGAGTGGCAAGTGCAAACGAATCAACCGACGAGGGCGTGGGCGATTCTTACCCACCAGGCGGACTGGTGAACCATGGTGTAGGTAACCACGGTCTGGCCAACGATGAAAGCCGGGAGGGCGTATAGATAGACGGGGTGGACACGGCGGTTGATGACGAGGTCGCGAACAACGCCGTAGAGGATGAGGATGTCCACACCAGCGTAAAAAAATGGCGGAGGAAGGAGGCTGGCCGGGAAGCGACCAAAGC
>JBBRPU010000011.1:0-24634 GCA_038227545.1 Candidatus Acidiferrales bacterium | reverse complement strand
CACATTGAATATCGGCGTGGTGGCAATCAACTGATCGTAGACCAGGAGCCGGACGATTCCGAGCGCCAGCGCGGCGATGGCCAGATAGCGCAAGAAATTAATGCGCGTACGCACGCTCACCCATAGCAGCACGGCGGATTCGAGGAGCCAGCCGATGGTAATCCACTGCGCGTCGAGTTTCAGCGGAATGGCGATGGTGATGAAGGCAATCGCGATCGCTACGTGAAGCAGCTCGACGGCGCTACGGCCTCCACTGGAAAAACGTTTCCGGAACGCAGCGCCTATGCCGAGGTAAATGGCACCCAGAGCGAGCGCGAACCACGTGAGTGTCACCGTCTCGCGTTCGTAAATCGCGTATAGCTGCAGGAAAAACACGCCGGCATTCAGGAGAGGTAAAAGTGTTAACGTTATGGAAAGGCCGGAAAATCGCATGGACCGCTCGCGGCGCGTAACCAGCGGAACAGCGGCGAAGATGGCGGCAAAAAGCGCCGCGAAAAATATGGTGAGCGGGCGTTGGGGATCCGCTCCGTTACTGGAATACTCGCGGTAATAGTTGCCAAACCAGCCCACGTAAAGTGCGATCGTTCCCGCAAAGCTACCCCACAGCAGGCGGTGCCACGGCTTTACAATCGCCATGGCAAGAATGGCGAGGTCCAAAAGCGCCACGTAAGAGAACAACACGACTTCGTGATTCTGCCCGGTGGAGAGCAGCACGGGAGTGGCGAATCCGCCGATCATCGCGAAACTGGCGAGCAGCTCGGCGTCCTGGCTGAGAGCGAGCGCGATGGTTGAGGCGGTAACGATGATCATGGCCACGAATGCCGCGGATGACGGAATCAGGTGGTAGATCTGAAATGCGCCCCACAGCGACAGATAAAGCGCGCCGATGCCCACCGCTTTCAGCGAATAGGAGAACGCCACATAGCTTTTGGCGCGGAAGCGTTCGCTCCACAGAACCAGAGCGATCCCGGCGATCAGTCCGATGGAGATGCGGCCGGCGGGGCCAATCCAGTTATTTTCGAAAGCATATTTCAAAAAGTAAGAGACGCCGATAAGCATGGCGGCGATGCCGATGCGGTTGAGCCAGTACTGGCCGATCTTTTTTTCGAGTTCACCCTCTTTAGGGCGCGGGATTCCCGGCGAATGACGTAGTACCGGCGGTGGTGGGGTCGCCGAGGCGCGCGGAGTCGGGGGCGGCGGCGTTAGTGGAATTTCTGGATTTGCGCTGGTTGGCGCCGACGGCGGAGCCGAGCTTTCGCTCGTCGCGGGCCCGACGCCGGTCGCGGAAGTCCCGATGAAAAGCTGCTCAAGCTGGTAAACGCGAGCGGTTAGAGCGGCCACCTGCGCCCGCAAAACCGCGAGTTCGTCTGAAGGGCCAGGCATCCCGCGTACACTATCGCATCGGGGGGTTGCCGCCTAGCCTTACCGCGCGATAACCGCAGGTTCTGGGAGGGAAGAATTAGCTGGTGCGCATCAAGGATTTGAGCGCCGAGGCGGCATCGCGAAGCGCTTGCTGTTCCGCAGTTGGTGCGGCGGAAGAATCCTTCAAGTCCTGGGTGCGACGTTCCACGGACTGTAGAGCAACTTCGACCTTACGTTTGAGTATCGCGGGATCTATTTCCACCAGGGCCGCGAGGTAGAGCTCCCTCCAATTTTTAAGCGGCTCCCAGATGGCGGCGGTGCAACCGTCAGAAAAAACAAAAGCGCGATAACGAATGGGGACCGGCGCGCCGGACTTGTGGCGAAGTACATATTCGCCCTCCATGCGGCCGCGCTGCAGGTATTCGGCGAAGAGTTTTGATACTTCGTCATCTTGGAAACTGACGCTATCTATGGTGCGCGCCAGCAATTCCGAGCGCTCGTAACCGAGCAGGCGGCACACCCCGTCGGTGCAATCCACATAGCGGCGCGAAGAATCGGTGAACACGGCGAATTCCGCGCCTTCCACTTCAGAGTGGTGATGAATCAGCAGATAGATGTCTCCGGATGGTGGGTGAGTTTCTTGGGAGTAATGTACACGCATTGACTGGATCTCCAAAATCGAAGTGCAGCGGCTCTGGTACAGCGAGAAATCGAAAAGTTTGTTCGACACACTACCGTGACAAAAAGCTCTCTTCACGTAGGCTGCTGCTTCATGGCATGAACAATCCCGGCCAGCATGCCCGCAAATACGAACCGATGAACTGGGTACAACACGTACCAATAAAGTTGGCCCAGCAGCCCGACCGGATCGAAAATGGCGGTCTGGCGCACCAGCGACCCACTCTGCAACGGCTCGACTTCAAACTGCAGCCAGGCGCGCCCGGGAAGGCGCATCTCCGCGGACAGCCGCAGCAAACGAGCGGGCGCGATTTTTTCCACTCGCCAAAAGTCTACGGTGTCTCCCGCAAATAGATGGGTCGGAGAGCGCCGGCCGCGACGCATTCCCGGGCCGCGAAAGGCCAGATCGAGAAAGCCCCGGGCGCGCCACAACCAGTCTCCGTAATACCAACCCGTGTCGCCGCCTAATCTCTCGATGGGCTGAAAAGCAATTTGGGGAGAAAATGGTACCTGTACGGAGCGGGAGTCCACGATGCGACGCCCGAATTTGACGCCGCCCCACTCCGGGGTGGAGCACGCGGAAGAAAAAGCGTCCGACCAGCGGGTGAGGGCAAATTCACGGTCTTCGTTGACCAAGGCGCGCTTCACGGCGTCGCGAAATCCCATGGGCCGTACGGCGAAGACCTGCCCGGCAGATGGATCGGTGACAATAGTTTGATTACGCAAACTTTCGACCAACTCCCGGCCGACGCGCGCGTATACGGGAGTGACGATGCCGAGCCACAGGCTCGACAAGCGCGGAGATAATACCGGGACGGGAATCATCCAGCGTTTCAGGCCGCGCCGCTCGGCGTACTCCTTCATCAGATCCAGATAGCTGACCTGGTCGCTTCCGCCGATTTCAAAAACCCGGCTCCCGGTGACCTCGGTATCCAGGGCCTCGACCAGGTAAGCGATCACGTCTTCGATGGCAATAGGTTGTGTGCGCGTTTTGACCCACGTCGGAGTGGTCATCACGGGCAGTTTTTCAACCAGCGCGCGCACGATCTCAAACGAAACGCTCCCCGAACCCACAATGATGGAGGTGCGAAATTCGATGGTGGGCACGGCGGATTGACGCAGAATTTTTCCGACTTCCTGGCGGCTGCGGAGGTGCGCGGAGAGATTATTCCCGCGGCCAAGTCCCCCAAGATAAACGATCCGCCGCACTCCCGCAGCAGCGGCAGCGCTGGCGAAATTTTGTGCTGCAGCGCGATCCTCCTCTTCAAAGGAGTTCGCGGAGGCCATGGCGTGGACCAGGTAGAAGGCGGTATGAACGCCGGCCATCGCTGCTGGCAGTGACTGGGGATCGAGTACATCGCCGGTAACAACTTCAGTGCTGGTGGCGACACGTTCGCGAAGGGCGTCAGGGTGGCGAGCCAGGCAACGGACTCGCTGGCCGCGATTCTCGAGCGCATGGAGCAATCGTCCGCCTACATAGCCGGACGCGCCGGCGATGAGTACGAGCTTGCAGGACGGGATCGAACCTTGTGGTCGTGTGTCGGACATTTTCAGCTTCGATTTTACGCTTAGCGACGAATGTGCAGCGGCCGGTAGTTGGCAGTTTCCACGCGAAGCGACCTCAACACGATGCGAAGCAAGAGGCGGAGTAATAGCGGCGTTCGCCCTGCTGGTTCGTTCGGCTGAAGTGATAACTAGTGCTGCATTGCGGGTTGAACATGCCAACGGCGCTGGATGGCTTTCCAGCCCAGTCCTTGATACACGGCAGCCAGGCCGACCAGTCCGTAGACGATGGCGCTGGCGGCGGAAACTTGCCCGAACTTCATGCCGAAGATCGCCGCCACCAAATCGAAGTGCGCGATGGCCACAAGCCCCCAGTTGAGGGCGCCGACAACCACCAGTACCGCAACGACGATATCGAGTTTCTTCATGATGAATTCTCCTTGCTTTCACGGAATGTTACGAAGTACAGTTTTAACTATAGAGAACAATTGTTTAACTACAATGACAATCAGTGCAACAACAAAACTGATGTGATTCGCAGTTAAAAAGAAGGGGTCTTTTTGCTACGCAATCAAATCCGCTTTTTCAGGAGGGCAGATGCTTTCTGCCACGCTGCATCAAGGGCTCAAAAATTATGCTATCGGCGAGAAGCTTCGGGGGCTGCGCCTGAAGAAGAAGATGGGACTGGTGGAGCTAGGCCGCCACACCGGGCTGTCCGCGGCATTGCTGTCCAAGGTGGAGCGCGGAAAGCTCTTTCCCACTTTGCCGACGCTGTTGCGTATAGCGCTGGTGTTCAGCGTGGGGCTCGAATATTTTTTTACCGAAGATCAGCGCAAACAGACCGTCGGAATCGTCAGACGCAGTGAGCGAAAGCGATTTCCTGAGAGGCCGGAAGGTGGGGACATTTCTTTTTATTTTGAATCTCTGGATTTCGCGGCGGTGGAGCGCAAGTTGAATGCCTATCACGCGGAGTTTCAACAGTTGCAACCGGGAAAAGCTCGCATACATCATCACCCGGGAGCTGAATTTGTATCGGTGCTGCGCGGCAAGTTGGAAATGATTATCGCGACGACCGTACACGTGCTGGATTCGGGCGATTCAATTTATTTTGATTCCTCCTTGCCGCACTCTTATCGTAGAGTGAGCCAGAAACCTTGTTCAGCGATTGTGGTGACGGTCCCGTAAATCGATAGCGTGATCCTTTGCAGGCAAGGTGGAGGCTGGTGAACGAAAGTTGATAAATCTTGATTAGAACTTTGCGCTGGCTGTTCTTTCGAGTGGCGACCTTGTTCCTGTTGCTGGCCGTGATCTTGGCCAGCACGACAGGCTCGATGGATATTTATGTTCACGACACCTACGCAGTCGTGAGGCCGATTGAACTGGCAGGGATTTCGATGCTTTTCGCTACTGTGGCCCTGACGGCAGGAAAATCCCGCAAATCTCCCAGTCGGTAATGGTCTCGTTATTGGGCATGTTCGAATAAACCCACTTCAGCGATTCTCAGGTAACGCCGCGAATCCAAAACTCACACAGGACGCGCCGCCGCATATACTGGTGGCGTGACCGATTCCCCAGCGCAGCACATGCAATGCATGGAAGTGTGGGGAGGAAGCCAGCTGACCTCGAGCGGCGTGGAGCTGGCTGGCCTGGATGTGTGGGTCTACAGCAAACCATTCGAGCAAGCTCAGCGCGGAGGAGACGTCTACTACGTCTCGAGTTGCGCATCCGGGCGTATCAGCCGGCTGCTGCTTGCGGATGTGTCCGGCCACGGCGAATCGGTGGCCTCGACGGCGGCCGATTTGCGCACGCTGATGCGGCGCTTCGTCAATCGATTGGACCACAAGGAATTTGTTCGTCTGCTCAATGAGCAATTCACGGCACTGGCCGGCCATGGCAGGTTTTCGACCGCGGTAGTCACTACTTTTTTCGCGCCAAGCCGCCGCCTTTCTCTGTGTAACGCCGGGCACCCACGCCCGCTGCTTTTTCGCGCGAGTGACAGGCAGTGGTCGCTACTGGCTCACGAGGAGACTCCAGAGCAGAAGGGCCCGCGCAATATTCCACTAGGAATCTTTCAGTTGGCCAACTACGAGCACTTGGACATTGAGCTCGACCTGGGCGACTGCCTGGTCAGCTATACCGACGCGCTCATCGAGTCGAGCGACTCGGATGGGGAAATGCTCGGTGAGGAAGGACTGCTGCGCATCGCAAATCTGCTTGGCGACGTTCCCGCTGAGAAACTGATTCCCGCGCTTCTGAAGGAAATCGTAGACCGCTTTCCAGACAATCTTTCCGCCGACGATGTCACGCTGATGGTGGTACGCGCCAACGGCCGCGCTTTGCAATTCAGCTTTCGCGAGAAACTGGGCGCCTGCGGGCGCTTTTTGAAAACTTTTGTGCAATCCATGAACCCTAAGGCGGATCGTGCACCATTTCCGGACGCCAGCTTGGCAAACCTGGGCGGAGCAATAGTTCCGTGGCTGGGGCGGCGCTGGCGCGCTCCTCGCAAAGCACAGAAATCGAGGTCCTGATGAAAAGAAGTTTTGAAAGAATGGCGCGCCCGGTGAGGGTCGAACTCACGACCTTTAGCTTCGGAGGCTAACGCTCTATCCATCTGAGCTACGGGCGCACGGTGCCTACAGCGTGATCGTCTGCGTTTTACCGCACAACGACTTCATTCTACCTCTCACCGCCGTGCCGCGCTACACATGCGGTTGCAAACGAGCGATTCCAGCATCGGATATAGAGAAGGGGAAATTGCCGCGCGCGCAAGCCATTCAGCCTTTGGCGCGTGTCTTGATATCTTTGGCCAGTTTTTCGATCTCGTCGGCTTTCTTGAGCATGGCGATGGAGAGTACATTAATGGAATCGGTTTTGTCGGCTTCTTCTTTCAGCTCGGTGGCCAGCTGAAATAATTTCTCAACTTTTTTCTTAAGGTTCTTTTCGTTGTCTTGCAGGGCGGCTTTGGGTGAACCTACCGGAGGCGGCAATTTGTCGTCACCGGATTTTGATCCAGGGTCGCTAGGCGGACCAGTCTCGGGACTTTGCGCGTGCAAGTTTCTCGCGCTCCACCCAACTGGGGCCGCCAGGATTGAAAATGCGGCCAGAAATTTGCGGCGGTCAGAATTTACCGAAATCATGCTAGCTCCGTTCACCTGCAATGATGAAATAGTGATCAGCCGGCGGGAGTAAGCTGGGATCCGACTACCTTCGGCGCCGCCGGCACGGGCGGCGGGCGTCATCAGAGCTCCAATGTTATACTCGCGCTCCTGTAAAGTTTATGCCGAATTACCTTACGCACTGGTCCGAATTTTCGCTGCGCAATGGCTTGCATCTGTTGGGCATCATCGCGGTGGCGTTGCTTTTGAATCGCCTGCTGCGCGCGGTTACCAACCTGGTGATCAAGCGTGCCGCTTCGCAAACACGCGCGGCGCAGGCCCGCGAGCAGCAGACGCGCACGCTGGCGGGATTGCTGTTCAGCGCCGGAACCAAGCTGGTGTGGGCAATTGCGCTGCTCACGGCGCTGCCGGAATTCGGCATCAACGTTACGCCCATTGCCACGCTCGCGGGATTAGCCAGCCTGGCTATCGGCTTTGGCGCGCAAAACCTGGTGCGCGACATCATCACTGGTTTTTATATCATCCTGGAAGATCAATACATTGTTGGCGACACCATCCAGGTGGCAGAAACGATCGGGCGGGTGGAGCACGTCACGCTCCGGCGCACGGTGCTTCGCGATGCGCGCGGCGCGCTCGTGACCATAGCCAACGGCGACATTCGCACCGTGAGTAATTTAAGCCGTGACTGGTCGCAAGCGTTCGTGGATATATCGCTGGCGCCCGACGCTCCGCTGGAAAAAACTCTGGGTTCGCTGGAGACCGCGGCCGCGGAAATGCGTGGCGATCCGGCATGGTCGCAGGCGCTGGTGGACGGACCGCGCATTCTGGGAGTGCAGAATTTTGACCGCAACGCCACCACGGTGCGGCTGCAAGTGCGCACTTTGCCGAATCACCAGGACGAAATTTCGCGCGAACTACGGCGGCGCATTCACGTGGAATTTCGCAAGCAAGGCATCCCCGTTTCGGTGGTGCAGCGCCTGGAGCTATCCGGACCAGCCGCGGCCCCGGAGTTATTGAAGGTGGGAGAACCCACAGATTAGCGAGGAGAACGCATGAGCCAAATTTCTTACGACGAAGTTAACTTGATGTTGCGTCTTTACGACATGCGGCGAGAGCCGCGGCTGCGACAGGCGCGTTCCTGGTTCGTCGAACATTTTCATCCGCAGTCACCCGAAGACATGATGCAGAAATATCCTCAGAGCAGCGAAGAAAATACGTATATCCGCATGGTCATCAGCTACTGGGACATGGTGGCGTCCATCGTGAATCGCGGGCTGATTAACGATGAATTATTTTTTGAAAGTAACGGAGAGATCTGGGTGGTGTGGGATCGCATGCGCGCGGTGGTGCCCGCCTGGCGCGCGGCGTTCAAAAACGCTCATCTTTTCGGAAACATCGAAGATGCCTGCAAGAGACTGGAAGCCTGGAGGGAAAAGCGTTCGCCGGGAAGCACCGAGGCCATGCGCCAGATGATGGCGCAGATGGGCGCCAAGAAGCCATAAAAGCACGCGTGGCGTTGCCGCATGTTGGAGCGGTCAGGAAAGTGTTTCAGCCGTTTCCGCGGGGAGAGTGGGCTCTTCTACCGCGACGCTCTGCGTTTTCGCAAATTTGATGCAGTTCCTGCCCGCGGCTTTGGCGGCGTACAGCGCAGCATCCACTTCGTGAAGAAGCTCCTCCACGGTCCCGGATCCCCAATTGTCCGTCTGGTGCACGCCCATGCTAATGGTGATGGACAAAGCGCCGGCATTGGTTTGCACCGGCGAGCTGGACATGGCCCGGCGTATTTCTTCCGCGCGCCCCGCAGTGGAGGCCGCCGGGCAGTTATTTAGGATGACCAGAAATTCCTCGCCACCGAAGCGCCCCACATAGTCGTAGGAGCGGACCGACAGCAGCAATCGCCGCGTCGCTTCCTTGAGCACATCGTCCCCTATCAAATGCCCGTAAGAGTCATTGATACGCTTAAAGTGATCCAGGTCGCAAAGCAGTATGGCTATGGGAATATTTTCGCGCCGGGATCTGGAAACTTCGCGGCCCAGCAAATCCATGATCACGCCGCGATTGAAAATGGAAGTCAGCGCATCATGCGTGGCCTTGAAGCGCAGGTCTTCGCGCGCTTCGACCAGGCGGCCTTCCAGGTGCAATATGCGCTGGCCGGTGCGCAGCCGCGCTTTCAGCTCTTCCGTATCGAAGGGCTTGGTTAAATAGTCGTCCGCGCCGGCGCCCAGCCCCGCCACCACATCGGTCTTCAGCCCTTTGGACGTGAGCAGAATCATGTACACATAACCCTGGTCTTTGGTCTTGCGCACTGCGCTGCACACCGAGGGGCCATCCATTTCCGGCATTTCCCAATCGAGCAGCGCCAAGCGGGGGCCGTCATTGTCACAAAGTAGCGCGGCAGCCGCGGAGCCGTTGGCAACGGTGATCACTTCATAGCCGGCACGCTGCAACGTTTTTTCCAGCAGCCTGCGGGAAAGGTGATCGTCGTCGGCAACCAGGATTTTCATGGTGTCAGCTCGCCGGTGTACTCATCCATGTGCAGGATCAAGACTTCGGCTTCGAACAGAAGATCGGAGAGCGCCTGTGGCGACTCCGTGAGCTCCTTTTTTGTTCCGAGCTGTTCGAGAGCGGCCGCGGCGGCTGCGGCGCGGGGAGCGGACAGGTTCAAGAGCATGCCTTTCAGCATGTGGCCTTCCAGTGCCACCTGTTTCGAATCGTCCTGCCGGCAAGCGTCTTTGAGGCGCTGATAATTTGCGGGAAAGCTGGATTTGAAAACAAAGAACAATTCCACGAGAAGTTCGCGGTCACCATCTACGCGACCGAGAAGTTCTTCGAGATTAAGGATGGCGGACGTGGCGACGTGCAAGCTGTGGTACCTCGGTAAGTTCGAAATGCCAACAAACTGTTTTCGTGCATGCAGGACCAAAGACCCGCAGGAGCGCTTGCTGGCCAGGCCGAGTAATAGATACGGCACGTAAAAGGCCATGCCTCGTGCAGTTAAGTCGTTTGAATCGGTGCTAATGGGTTGACGGAGGGATTGGAAAACTTGAACCTGGCCCAAAGTGAAATGCGGGTTTCAATCTGGGAATGCAGTTCATAACGCCAGTACTACGCACTGCGGCTCGCGGCTATACCGCGGGCTGGCTTTCTTTCTGAATTTCGAAGGTCAGCGGCACTCGTTCGTGAAGGAGTCTTTCCGTGGCGGCGATCATCACTTCTTCGTGAAACAGGCGCTGGAAAACGGAGTCTGACAAAAGGTTGCTGATCGCCAGCAGTGACATGCCCTGATGATGGGCCATCCAGCAGAAAACCATCTCTGGAGATTTCGCCGCTCCCGGAGCGGCTTCCTTATAGTCCGCGGATTCGAAAAATCCGTAAGGGCCCAGCCATCCCAGCGTTTCCATGCGCCGCAAATTCTTTACGGCGGCCGCGGGATCCACACTCAGGGCGAGTACCGCAGCGTAAGGAGTGATGACGGTGCGATCGGGAGCCTCCACTTTGAGAGCCAGCGGAGGAACGCCGTAAGCGTGGTAGTGATAATGGCCGGCATCATTCTTCTCGCTGCAAGCTCCTTCTGAAATTCCCCAGGGAATGTTGAGAGCGTCAACAAATTCTTGTTGGGAAGCCACGGCGCCGCGCAAACTATTTTCAAGCAGCGTGGCCGGATACGTTTTCATCCACAGGCTGGGCATCAGATATTCGAACATGGTGCCGGTCCAGGAAAGCAAAACGCGCCGTCCGGCATATTGGGTGTGTCCGCGGCCGAGCCGGAACCAACTGGTTTGCGGGATGTCACCTTTGGCGATAGCGATAAACACCGCGCTGCGCGATTCGGAAGCCAGCAAATCGTAGCAACTGCCGAGCAATTGCTTTTTGTCCACGTCGTATCCGACGGAAAGCAGGTTGCGGCGGGAATCGAAGAGCAACCGGAAATCCATCTGCCTGGCAAGTTCTTCGGCTTGCTGCGCCAGCATGAATAATTCGTCGGCGATGGTGCCCGCGCGAATACCGCATTGCTGCACGCCGTGCTGAAGAAGGTTTATTTTTTCCTGCTTACCGGTGTCCCCAGGATTGAGAAGCAGCGACTGCTCCAGTCTGGTTGACAACCTTTGCGCGTAGGACGGCAATTGCTGAATAGTCAGGTGCCCGATCACTTTAGGCAGAATCATGTCGTCGAAATAGGTGCGCAGAGAACTGAACTCCGGAAGCAGCCAGGGCACTAGGGTTTCAAGCAGATCCCGCACATCGTGAAAACGTTCGTTCGCTTCCTGCAGCCACCAGGAATCAGGATTAGCCACCGCAGCTTCCCTCACCGACTCCTGCAATCGAGGCAGCGCCTCGATCCAACGCGACAAGTCTTCCCCCAGGGGTTCCATCTCCGCGCGCAAAGCTCCGATGGAGGCTTTCGCTTCCGCTGCGAATGAAGATGCGGCCATTTCTTCCACGGCCATTCCCAGATAATCGCGCAAGCTGACGAACAGCGCTGCGCACAAAATGGGCTGGTCCACGGCGGCCAGGCAGCCCTGTTTCAACGTCAGCAAGGAGCACACCAGGTTGCCGCTATCCACACTCGAGATAAAAAATGGCGGCATCGGCGTTGCTGATCGGGTGTCATACCAATTCAGAAAATGCCCGTTGACCATGGGCAATTGCTTGGTGTTCGTGAAACTTCTGTTGGCTTCCTCAAGGAAGCGCTTGAGGGTGATAAATCCTAGATCGTAAGCCGCGTACTGAGAATTAAAGAGCAAGCCCAGATTGGTGGGGGAAATTCGGTGCGCCACTTCGTACTGCTGACCCTGGACGTTGTCGGGAATGAGCCACTGCTCTTCCGCGGTGGAGAAGGTGCGGAAGTAGCGCCAGGTTTTTAGCGCAACGCGGCGCAGAAAATGTTCGTCGTCAGAGGTAATTTCGCTGCGTCCGGAAACCAGCGGGCGATCCAGCCATTCGGCGATGGGCTTGGAGAAAAGCCACAACAGCAATATGGGCGTCGCCGCGAGCAAGGCGTGCGGGCGGAATTTAGCCAGCAGACCGGCGATCACCAGCGTGACGATGGGAGTCCAGTCCAGGTAAACGTCCACGGGAGTCTTGCGCTTGGTCTCCATTTCCGACTGTGCCGCCGTTTCCCACTCCAGCAAATTGCGGTGGGTGACCGTCAGCCGCACCACCGTGCGGAAAATTGCGTCCATGGTGACCAGGGTCTGGTGGGCCAGAAAAGTGAAGAAAATCAGCACGTTCACCTGGGCGGTGATGAAATCGCCCACAATCTGTTTCACGTGCTCATACATGTGGCCGGTATTTTCCAGGCGTAGCAGCGAGAAAACCAATTGCGTGTAGCGCGGCGTGAGCATCAAAGCCACGGTGGCGGCCGTCCAATAAGAAGCCGGGCCCGGGAGAAAAAACCAGCCGGCGATCAGCAGCACGAAAGTCGCAAATTCCGTGATGCTGCGGCGCAAATTGTCGAGAATCTTCCAGCGCGAAACAAACTTCAACGGATTCTTGATCAGGTTGCCTTCGCCGTCGGGAACGCGCGGAAATAGCCAGCGCAGAATCTGCCAGTCTCCACGGATCCAGCGGTGCTTGCGGCGGCTATGCGCCCCAAAGTGCGACGGATAATCGTCAATGATTTCTACGTCCGACAACAAAGCGGTGCGCGCATACGAGCCCTCGATCAGGTCGTGGCTCAAAATGGCGTTTGAAGGAAAGCGCTGGCCCAGCACTTTGCGAAAAACATCTACGTCGTAAATTCCCTTACCGGTGAAAATGCCCTCGCCAAATAAATCCTGATACACGTCGGAAACCGCGCGGGTATAAACATCCAGGCCAGTCTGGCCGGAATAAATGTACGCCAGACGTGAGCGGTTGGCGGAGTGCACGCTGATGCCGACTCGCGGCTGCAGAACGCCGTAGCCTTGCTGCACCGTATTGGTGGCGGGATTAATTTCCGCGCGATTCAAAGGGTGCGCGGCTGCGCCAATTAACCGATGCGCGCTGTCGCGCGGCAACTGCGTGTCGGAATCGAGCGTAATCACATAGCGCACCCGCGTAAGGATGGAGAGGTCTCCGACTTTCACTGGGAATTTATCGGAATCGCCGCGCAATAGTTCGTTGAAGTCCAGCAGCTTGCCGCGTTTGCGCTCCCAACCCATCCAGGTATTTTCGACTTCGTTGAAAACGCGGTGACGATGGAAGTGATAGAAGGGCCTGACGCCCGTGTCGGAGTATTTGCGATTCAAGCCCTCGATGAGGTCGGAGCACAAAGCGACGTGGTGCTCTTTATCGTCAAAGCGCTCGCTGGAATCGGGCGGATCGGTGAGTAATGCGAAAAACAAATGGGGATCGCGATTCCCCACATAACGAATCTCCAGAGTTCTGACCAGGTCGCGAATTTGTTCCTCGCTGATCAAAAGCGTAGGAATGGCTACTACGGTTACGCAATCCTCGGGAATGCCTTTGGAGAAATCGAGCTTAGGCAGCGCCTGGGCCGGAATGAGGAAAGTTACCAGCTGATTGATGATTTCCAGCGCCGCTTCGCTGGCGGGAAAAAGCAAAAGCAGCGTCGCAGCGATGAGCGGAACGCCAACGCGAATGCCGCTGACCACAAAAGCCATGATGGCAACGATCAATACTTCCAGGCTGATGAAATAAAGCAGCTCCGGGGCGTCGTGAAACGCTTCGGTGATCTGCTTGAAGCCCCGGGCGCGGTACTCGATGCGCTTCTGCAGCACCTGGCGGCCGCGATCCACCAGGTAGTAGCCGACATGTCCGCGCCTGTCACGCGTTACCGGAATAGAGCGGAACTGCACGCGCGCCTGGCCCGCGAGATCTACGGCGATGCGCGCGATGGTAAATTCGTCGGCTTTCGAACCGCGGACGAATTCCTGAATCGCGCTGTGATAACTGCCGCGGCTGTCGAGGTCCATGCACGGATAAGCTTTTGCGGGGTCATCGCGCAAAATCGCTTCGGTCCTGCTCAAAGCGAGAAATGGGGTTTTAAAATCGGAGTCGCTGAGCTTGCGAATGCTTTCCATCAGGGAAGCAATGTCGGCGGCGAGAGCTTCAGGCGACCCGGCTTCCGATTTCATAGCGCCGTTGGCTTTAGGGACCTTAAAGCTCTTCTCCGCAAAGCGCTCCAGCAAAACAAGCTGCAGCATTTGTTTGAGCAGCCAGATTTCGGAAATCTCCAGGTAGGCATTTTCCTGTGCGGCGGCAGTGAATTCGATGAACGAGGGTTCGTCGTAAACATAGTTTGAGGCAGCCAAGTAAGCGTTCGCAGCCAGATAGGCCCTGGGAACCTCTTCAGGGGAATCGCCGCCTACGCTTGCTTCTGGAAAGTCCATCTTGGATCGCAGTGCCGTGCGAATATCCAGCGAAGTAGATCGCAATAAGCGTTGATTATTGGCGACGAGCTGCCCGGCCACGGAAGCAAGATTGCGCTCTGCCACGCTGCTTTTGAGGATGGTGCCCAGAATTGCCCGGGCAGCTTTTTGTCTGCGTTTTTCGAGCACCGCGCTGAAGGATTTGCGGCGCGTTACTACCCAGGTTTTCGACTGAGCTCGAGCGACTTCGCGCATTTCTTCTAGAGCCTTGGGACGACCAATCTCGTCCGCCGGAGTTTCCGCGCGCTCATTCCAAACCGGCGGAACGAGCTGCGGCTCTCCCGTGTCTACGCTCCGTGCCGGACTGCTGGGGTCTTCCATCATTTTTGCATTGCTTCCGTTGAGTGCGAACTGCAGATCGTCCTTGGTGAACGACCGGTATCGCTACCGGTAACTGGCGGCCTGCAATTCGAACATCTCCGCGTAGCGGCCGCCATGCGCCATCAATTGCTCATGACGCCCCTCTTCCGCAATCACGCCGCGCTCCAGTACGATGATGCGGTCAGCCATCTTCACCGTGGAAAACCGGTGCGAGATGAGCAAAGCCATTTTACCCTTCGTGAGCTCGGCAAATCTCTCAAATACCTCGTGCTCAGAACGAGCGTCGAGCGCCGCAGTGGGCTCGTCAAGAACCAGGATTTGCGCGTCGCGCAAGTATGCGCGAGCGAGCGCGACTTTTTGCCACTCGCCGCCGGACAAATCCACTCCTGTTTCAAAGCGCCGCCCCAGCATTTGATCGTAGCCGCGCGGCAGTTTCTTAATGACGCCTTCAGCGAGACTTTTTCTGGCGGCCAGCTCTACCTTGTCCAGATTTTCGCGCGAGCCGATTTGACCGACGGCGATATTTTCCCAGGCGGTCATGTCGTAACGCATGAAGTCCTGAAAAATCACCGCAATGTTGCTGGAATAATCTTCCAGTTCATACTCGCGCAGGTCCACGCCATCCAGCAGCACTTGCCCAAAGGTGGGGTCGTACAAGCGCGTCAGCAGTTTTACGATGGTGGTCTTGCCTTCCCCGTTTTCGCCAATCAGCGCGATGCGTTCATCGGGTTTCAGGAACAGATTCAAATTTTTTAAAATGGGACGGCCGCCGCCGGGATAAGAGAAGCTGACGTCGCGAAACTCGATGCCGATCTTGACAGGCCGCGGCATCTTCAAAGCGTTGGGCTTGGAAAAAACCGTAGGGCGCACGGCAAAAAACTGCAGCAGATCGGTCAGGAAAAGCGACTGGTCCGCAATGCTGGAGAAGGTGGAGAAAATCATCTGCAGGTTGGCGCTGGCCCCGGCGATTGCACCGGTCAAAAACGTCAGCGTACCGACGGACATCTTGCCTTGAATCGTTTCAAGAATAACGTACGCGTAGGCACCGTAATATCCCACGGTGGTCAACAGGGAAAGCAGCGAGCTGGCCACCAGCCGGCGCTTGGCCAGCGACACATTCTGAATGTAGATATCGTCGGAAAGCTGCTGGAAGCGATCAGTCAGAAATTTGCTGAGGCCAAACAGTTTCAATTCTTTGGCGCTGTCTTTACTGGCGCCCAGAAAGCGCAGGTAGTCAATCTGGCGCTTCACGGGAGTCTGCCGGAAAGCCTGCGCGTAGCCGAGAAATGCGAAGTGGCTTTCGCCAAGGAAGGCGGGGATCACGCAGCCGACCAGCACAACGAGGAGCCACGGCGAAAACAGCAGAATGCTGGCAGCTAAGGTGATGGTGGTGATGACTTGCTGGACGAGCCGGCCCAGCTGCTGGACCATGCCCAGGCGATCGGTGGCCTGCACGCGGGCGCGTTCGAGCTTGTCGTGAAAGAGCGGGTCCTCGTAGGACGCCAGATCCAGCCGCGAAGCATGGTGCATGATGCGCACACTGATGTGGCGGATAAATTTGTCGGCCAGCAGGGTGTCGCAGTAGTCCACGATGCGATTTAAAACCGAGGTCAGGCAAGCCAGGCCGAATTCGAGGCCGACCAGCCACCAGAAGTCGTTCCGTAACGGCGCAGCGCTGGAAATGTGCGAAACCACCGCGTCAATAATCAGGCGCGCAACCGCCAACAGCGCCAGGGGCGACAGCGCGGTGATGGCGCGGATGCCCAACCCCCAGGTGACCACCGCGGGGCTCGAATCCCAGATGATTTTCAATACCGGGGGGATGTTTTTTAGCGACTGGACTCTCGTTGCCCACGCCTGATGAAACTTCTGGCCCGAGGGATCAGCAGCTGGGGGCATGGCTAAGCTACCGCCAAGATTTTTCTTAGTGAGCGGGTAAATAAACGGAATGGTGAGCCTGTCTGGCAATGCATATCAGTAGGGCCGGACGGAGACTACCACGCCAGCGGGGCTTCATCCTATCCCGAGGTCACAGTCCCGAGCAATACTGGCAAGCCCGTACAATCGGCGCGAGCTAGATGCGCGAGCGAGAGGCTAAACCGAGGGTGGCGGCACAGGCAAAAATCGCGGTCGAAAAAGCACAGAACGAGCGAGCGATGGTGGCCATGGCGCGGGTTTCACTACCGAGGAGCACAGCCCAGAGCAGAGTTGCGAGCAGCAGGATGACTACGAATACTTTCACCGGAATCCCCCTACACTAACGTTCCTGGTAAATCGAGTGAGTGCATTTGGCGCGCCAAAAGGATTTTCATATGGTTCTTACACTTACGAGCTTACCTGTACTTCAGTACATAGGAATTTTGGGAAGGAAAAAGTAAATCTTGCATGGTCAACGCTTTAAGCCCAAGGGGCCTCAGGCGCCTTGCCAGCGGAATGGGGTTACTGGCCAAAAGTACAGGTACGGAAAAGGTAGCTCCAATGCTGGTCGAATGACGCCGGCACGGCGAGAATTGTCGCGATCCGGGTACTCGTAAAATCCATCATCCCGGCACCCTCCTAGATCGCCAGTAAAGTTGCCACAGATATTTTTCGCCGGCAGGAAGCGGAGTTCGCGCACGGCGCAATCGGTTTGCCAGCACTGCGTTACAGGAAAAGCCGTATTTCAGGACTTACACATAAATCGTATTCTTGTCGCGAATTTTGCCGATTAGCGGCGAGCGGCGGCAGGATGTAAACTAAGTTGCTCGCTTCGTTCTTCGTACAGGCATTCCGCAGCCAGGTCAGCTGCGGCCATTCACCGCCTGCAACCAAGAGTCAAATGTCTCACGCATCCTTTATGAGTGACTCGAAATCTATCCCGGCACCAGTCACGACGCCGGATACCACGCTGGGACCGCCACTGGGAGCGACTCCCTTGGCGGGCGGTGGCTGCCGGTTTGTCGCGTGGGCTCCCTTCCAAGGGACTCTCAGTGTCCGTTTGCTCGGTGCCCACGAGTCCGGAGCAGGCCGCGTAGTGCCGATGGCGAAATTGGAGACAGGATATTTTGAGACGGAGACCGACAACGTTCCCGCCGGAGCGCGATATTTTTATCGCCTTGACGACGGCAGCGAGAGGCCGGATCCGGCATCTCGTTTTCAGCCCGATGGCGTTCATGGCCCTTCTCAGGTTGTGGACTTCAGCGCATTCCATTGGACGGACGCGACGTGGCAAGGACTGGACCTCGAGGACAGCGTTTTCTACGAACTGCACGTGGGCACCTACACTCGTGAGGGAACGTTTGAGGCGTTGATTCCACATTTAAGCGACTTGAAAGAACTGGGCATCACCACGATTGAACTAATGCCGGTCGCGCAATTTCCCGGGAGCCGCAACTGGGGCTATGACGGCGTTCATCCTTTCGCGCCACAGAATAGTTACGGCGGCCCGCGCGGGTTGCTGAAATTTGTGGACGCTGCGCATGCCCACGGACTCGCGGTGGCGCTGGATGTGGTCTACAACCACCTGGGCCCTGAGGGAAATTATTTCAGCGCATACGGGCCGTATTTTACAGACAAATATCAGACGCCGTGGGGCCAGGCCATAAATTTTGATGCCGCCGGGAGCGGTGCGGTCAGAAACTTCTTCATTCAAAACGCGCTGCAGTGGCTGGAGAACTACCACATTGACGTGCTGCGGCTGGATGCCGTGCATGGAATTTTCGATTTTAGCGCCTCACATTTTCTGGCCGATCTACAAACGGAGGTGACCGCGCTGGAAAAGCGGGTCCAACGAAAATTGCACCTGGTGGCGGAGAGCGACCTGAATGATTCGCGAATTCTTCAGGCCCCGACGCAGGGCGGTTACGGTTTGCACGCGCAGTGGAGCGACGACTTCCATCATGCGCTGCATTCGCTGCTGACCGGAGAACGCGCGGGCTATTATGCGGATTTTGGCGATGTGCATCATCTGGCGGCCACCATGCGCAATGGCTGGTTTTATGCCGGGCAGCATTCCCACTGCCGGGGGCGTAAACACGGAAATTCGCCCGCGGGGCTGGCGAGATCCAGTTTTGTCGTGTGCATTCAGAATCACGATCAGATCGGTAATCGCGCGCGTGGGGACCGCCTCAGCTCGCAGGTGAACTTTGAGGGCTTGAAGCTGGCGGCGGGTGTTACAGCTCTTGCCCCCTTCGTTCCACTTCTCTTCATGGGCGAAGAATATGGCGAGAGAGCGCCGTTCCAGTATTTCACCAGCCACAGCGACGCCGCTTTGATCGAAGCGGTGCGCAAAGGCCGCCAAGAAGAATTCTCCGCCTTTGCATGGGAGGGTGATGTCCCCGACCCACACGAAGAGAAAACTTTCTTCAACTCAAAACTCCATCATGAGCTGAAAAACAAGGAGCCCCATCGAACTTTGCGCGCGCTCTATCTCGAATTGCTAAAAATCAGGCGCGAATATCGCCTCGCGAGAAAAGGCCAAATGGAAATTATTGAAAGTGAAAGTGCCATCACCATGCTGGCCGACGACGGCGGCAAAATGCTGGCCGCCATTTTCGAATTTGGCAAAGCGCAACGCGCAATCAACAGACTCAAGCTGCCCACGGGCACCTGGAAGTTGAGATTGAACTCCGCCGACGAGAAGTGGAACGGCCCGGGAAATTCGATTCCAGCGAAAATACACGCTACGGACTCTTTGACACTGCTACTTGCTGCGCAGTCGTTCGTATTATTCGAACGCCTGAATCCCACACCGGAGTAATCATGCGATACGTCTGCGTCCACGGACATTTTTACCAGCCGCCCCGAGAAAATCCGTCGCTGGAAGCGATTGAGCTGCAGGATTCCGCCTACCCATATCACGACTGGAACGAGCGCATCACCGCGGAGTGTTACGCGCCAAATGCCACTTCACGCATTCTCGACCATGAACAACGCATCCTCCAGTTGGTGAATAACTACGGTTTGATGAGCTTTAACTTTGGCCCGACGCTGCTGTCGTGGCTGGAAGCCAAGGCCCCGCGCGTGTATGAAGCACTGCGGGAAGCTGATCGTTTGAGCGCGAATAAATTCGGCGGACACGGTTCGGCGGTGGCTCAGGTTTATAACCACATGATTTTGCCGCTGGCCAATCGGCGCGATAAGGCCACACAAGTGCAGTGGGGCATCGCCGATTTCGAGCACCGCTTCAAACGCCGGCCAGAAGGCATGTGGCTAGCGGAAACCGCGGTGGATATCGAAACGATGGAAGTGCTGGCGGAAAACGGCATCCTCTATACCATTCTTGCGCCGCGGCAGGCGAAACGCGTGCGCCGCAAAGGCGGCAGGAGTTGGAAAGACGTCACCGGTGATCGCATAGATCCGAGCCGCGCGTACCTGGTCAATTTGCCGTCGAAGAAAACCATCAGCGTGTTTTTCTACGATGGACCGATTTCGCAAGGGGTGGCCTTCGAAGGCTTGCTGAACGACGGAAAGCGTTTCGCGGACCGGTTGATGAGCGGATTTTCCGACGCGCGTGACTGGCCGCAACTTTCTCACATTGCTACCGACGGAGAGAGTTACGGACATCACCATCGCTTCGGCGAAATGGCGCTGACCTACGCGTTGCAACACATCGAAAGCAGCAAGCAGGCGGAGCTGACCAACTACGGCCAATTCCTGGAGCGTCATCCCGCCGATCATTTCGTGGAAATCGTGGACAACAGCTCGTGGAGCTGCGTGCACGGAGTCGAACGCTGGCGGGCGAATTGCGGCTGCAATTCGGGAGGCCACGGAGACTGGAACCAGGACTGGCGGGCGCCCTTGCGCACCGCGCTGGACTGGCTGCGCGACACCCTCAATCCCGTTTTCGAAGAACGCGGCGCGGCCTTGCTGAAGGACCCCTGGGCCGCGCGCGATGAATACATTCGCGTGATTCTGAACCGCTCGGACTCCAGTGTAGAGGCTTTTTTTGCGCAACATTCGAATCATCCGCTGAGCGCCACGGAACAAGTGACTGCGCTGAAGCTGCTCGAAATGCAGCGCCATCAGATGCTCATGTACACCAGCTGCGGTTGGTTTTTCGACGAATTGTCCGGGCTCGAAACTGTGCAGGTGATTCACTACGCGGGCCGCGCCGTGGAATTGGCCAAAGAATTTCTCGGCCCTGAAATCGAGCAGCAATTTCTGCAGTGCCTGAAATTGGCCAAGAGCAACCTCCCTGAACACGGTGACGCCGCGAAGATTTACGAAAAGTGGGTGAAGCCCGCGGCGGTAAATATCGAAAAACTTGCCGGGCATTACGCCATCAGCTCGCTGTTTGAAAACTACACCGAGAAGACCGGAATTTTTTGCTACCTGGTGGACCGCGAGCAATATTCGCTGGAGGCCGAAGGAAAACTTCGCCTGGCCATCGGACGCGCTCGTTTCAGCTCCGAAATTACACGTGAGTCGGCGACCATGAGTTTCGGCGTGCTACACCTGGGCGACCACAACGTAACCGGCGGCGTGCGCCACGCATACGATATGGAGTTATACGAACAGTCGAAATCGCGATTGATTGAGGGTTTTTCCAAGGCCGATACCGCCGCGGTCATTCGCATCCTGGATGAGGAGTTCAGCGAGCACTCCTACTCGCTCAGCTCCCTGTTCCGTGACGAACAACGAAAAATTGTCGGGCTGATTCTGAACGATTCGCTGACTTCCGCGGCCGCCGCGTACCGCACCATTTACGAGAACCAGGCCCCGCTAATTCGCTTCCTGAATTCATTGACCATTCCCGTGCCGGCGGCGTTCAAGGCCGCCGCGGACATCGCCATCAACAGCCAACTGCGGCAGGCCGTGGAACGTTCCGATGTGGACGGCGATAATATTCAGAGCTATTTGAAGGAAGCCTCAAACAGCCAGGTGCCCCTCGATACCACTACGCTGGAATTTGCGATGCGAAGGCGACTGGAGGCCCAGGCGGCGCGTTTCGCGGAGCGTCCCGATGATTTGGAAACAGTGCAGCGCTTCCGAAGGCAATTGGAAGTGGCGCGGACCTTGCCGTTTCCGGTGACGCTGTGGGAAGCGCAGAACATTTCCTACGCTCCGCTGATGAAAGCCATCGAGGATCGCCGCATTGCGGCGCAAAATAATGATGCCGACGCGCTGAACTGGATGAAAGAATTGACGGGGCTTCGCGAGGGGCTGCGCATTCTGGGCAATTAAATTATGGAGTCCACGCATATTCCGCTGGCGACGTACCGGCTGCAATTCAACAAGAATTTTACGTTCAACGATGCGACCAAGATTCTTGATTATCTGCGAGATCTGGGCATCACGGCGATTTACGCTTCCCCAATCCTGACGAGCCGCCGCGGCAGCGGACACGGTTACGATGTCACCAATCCCAATCGACTCGATCCGGACTTAGGGACGGAGAAAGATTTTGACGTACTTTTAAGCGAGCTGGAAAAACGAGGCATGGGCTTGGTGCTCGATATCGTGCCCAATCACATGGCCGCCAGCAGTGAAAATCCGTGGTGGATGGATGTGCTGGAAAACGGGCCGGACTCGGCGTTTTCTTCCTACTTTGATATTGATTGGCATCCGCCGTCCCGCAATCTGGACAACAAAATACTGCTGCCGATCTTGGGGCGCCCGTTTGGGGAAGCGCTGGACAGCGGAGAATTCAAGCTGGACTTCGATCACGGCAAATTTCACATCACCTACTTCGATTCTTCCTTTCCGCTGGCGCCGCGCACCTACCGCACGGTTTTGAACCATCGTATCGGCAGGATGCGAAATCTGCTGGACGAAAATTCCGCGCCTTATCAGGAATATCAGGGCATCATCGCCGCGCTGGCGATCATTTCCGACCGCGATACGGCGCCGGCAGAGTCTGCTTCCGATAAACGCGTACGCTTCGAATCCATACGCGAGCGGCTGCGGCAATTGGCTGCGGCCAGCGTAGAAGTCTCGCAATTCATCGCAGGCAATCTTGCGGAGTTCAACGGCGCCGCGGGGGATCCGAGCAGTTTTTCGAATCTCGAACGGCTGCTGGGGGAGCAGTATTACGCCCTCGCATACTGGCAAAACGTCAACGAAACCATTAATTACCGGCGATTTTTTACTATCACGGATCTGGTGGGCATGCGAGTCGAGGATTCGCTGGTTTTCGACGCCACCCACAATTTGATTCTTCGTTTGATCTCGCGCGGCGCGGTGGTGGGCCTGCGCATTGATCACATTGACGGCTTGCGCGATCCGCTGGCATACCTGAAACGTTTACAGGAACAGTTGGTTGGCGCAAACGCCTCGAACGCCAACGTTGAGGCTTATGTTCTGGTGGAAAAAATCTTGGCGCGCCATGAAGATTTGCCCGCCGACTGGCCCGTGGCGGGCACGACGGGCTACGACTATTTGAATTTTGCCAACCGCGTGATGGTGAATCCCGAGGGTGCCAAAGAAATCGAGCGGATTTACTCGGAATTTGTCGGGCGCAAAATGAAGTTTAACGACGTCTTGTACGAAAAGAAAAAACTGGTGATGGGCACCATTCTGGGCGTGGAAATGCGCTCTTTGGGCAGACAGTTGGGCGAGCTCGCGGCGCAGGCCCGTTACGCGCGCGATCTGCCTCGGCATGAACTAAGCGAAGCGCTGATTGAAACCACGGCGTGCTTCGCGGTGTATCGCACCTATATCCGCAATCTGGATTTGCCCGCAGAGGCCACCAAGGTGCTGGAGGAAGCTTTGGCCGAAGCACGACGCCGGAAGCCCGCGCTGAATCCGCAATGTTTTGCTTTCTTACGTGATGTGCTGCTCCTTTTGAATCCGCCGCACGTTTTGCCGGACCATCGCGAGGCGCGCCTGAGCTTTGTGTTGCGCTGGCAGCAATTCACCGGACCGATTGTCGCGAAGGGGCTGGAGGATACTTCGCTGTACGTGTATCACCCGCTGCTTTCATTGAACGAAGTGGGCGGCGACCCTGCGCCCGACGCCATTTGTCCCGAGGAGTTTTTTGAATTTATCGCGCGGCGCCAGAAATTGTGGCCGCATTCGATGAATGCCAGCTCCACACACGACACCAAGCGCGCGGAAGACGCGCGTGCGCGAATTAGTGTGCTTTCGGAGATTCCCCAGGAGTGGCGTAAGCGGCTGACGCTCTGGTCCGGGCTGAACGAAAAGCACAAAACCTCGCGGAACGGCGCGCCGGTCCCCGATCGCAACGAAGAATATTTTCTGTACCAGACGCTGTTGGGCATGTGGCCGCTGGATAAAACGGATGAGGCCGGCGTACTGGAGCGGCTGCAATCCTATGCCGTGAAAGCCACGCGCGAAGCCATGGTGCACACGCGGTGGACGCGCCCCAATCTGGCTCATGAAGAAGGATTGACAAAGTTTGTCGCGGCGATTCTGGACAGCAAACGGAACGCTGCGTTTCTCGAAGATTTTCGCGGCTTCCATCGCGATCTGGCATTTTCCGGAATGCTCAACAGCCTGAGCCAGACGCTGCTCAAAATTACCACGCCGGGAGTACCGGATTTTTATCAGGGCTCGGAGTTATGGGATTTGCGGCTGGTGGATCCTGATAATCGCGGCACGATAGATTTCGCACGCAGAATTGAGTGTTTGCGAACGATCCGGCAGGCAACTTCTCAAGGTGACGCCGGTTTGGTGGCGGATTTGTGCCGGAATTGGACCGACGGGAGAATTAAACTTTATCTGGTCTGGAAAACACTGCAGTTGCGCCACCAGCTCGCCGGCCTGTTTACGAATGGCGAATTTGTGCCCGCGGAGGTCTCCGGCGAGCGCGCTGATAACATTACGGCGTTTTTTCGCATTGGCAAGGACGGCGCGGCACTGATCATTGCTCCCAAGTGGCTGGCCGCCTCGGGCACGAGCAGCGGCGAAAATCAACACCGCGCGTTCTGGGAAAAAACCGTGATCCCCCTGACGACCGGGGCAACACGTTCATGGCAAAACGCGTTCACCGGTGAAACGATCCACGCGGAGTCGGCCGACTCGCGGGCTACCATCAATATGGCCGCCGCGCTGAACAATTTCCCGGTCGCAGTACTCTCTACCAACTTCAGCTAAATGTCCGGGCGGTTTTTTCGCTCTCGCGCGCCGGCAACGCACACACTCACTTCAAAAAATCTTATCCGCTGCATTTGCGACCAGATAAGGTAAAACACTGGTCCAGGCTATATAAGCCGTCACACAGCACGCATGAAAAAACTCGACGAATACCGCAAGAAGCGCGATTTCCAACGCACGGCGGAGCCGGCGGGCTCCGTTTCCAAAAATCGCCAGCGACTATTCGTAATCCAGAAGCATGCGGCT
>JBBRPU010000010.1:0-26231 GCA_038227545.1 Candidatus Acidiferrales bacterium | reverse complement strand
TTACGGAAGATGAAATGTATTTTGTGGTGCGCGGAAAGGATCTGGAAGCCGTCGCCGATGCGCTCGATGTGGTGGTCGGCGCCAATGCCGCGCTTAGCGATTACGCCATCAACCGCCGCCAAACTCTTTCAACGGTCTAATCACACCCTAAGTGCTGCGCACCGGTAACTTGGCGGAATCCCACGCGGCGATGCCGCCGGCAATTTCGGCGACGCTGGCGAATCCGTTTCGCTGCAGAAGGCTGGCGGCCAGGGAGGATCGGTAGCCACCTGCGCAGTAAACCAGCAGCGCACGATTTTTCGGCAGCGTCTCCAACTTTTCCTGCAGATGATTCAGCGGAACGCTCACACTGCCATCAATATATTTCTGTTCACGCTCGCGCGGCGCGCGCACATCTATGGCCAGCGGCGGTTTGTTCGATGACAACAGCTCCAACGCAAAAGGCGCACTGAGCCTTTCCGTGAAAGCGATCAGCTCCGGCCGCGATTTGAGGCTGTGCAATCCGTCCTGCAAATATCCAGCCACATGATCGAAGCCGATGCGGCCGAGCCGAATCGCGGATTGATTCTCCGAGCCCGGATCGGCAATGATCACGATCGGATGGGTACGATTCAGAACCGTTCCTGCCCATGTCGCGTATTGACCGGCCAACCCGATGTTGATGCTGCCCTGCAAGTGCGCCGCCGCGAATTCATCGGCATCGCGCGTGTCGAGTATCTGCGCTCCCTCCGCCTGCAGCGCCAGCACCGCGTCCAGAGTCAGCGGATTCATTTCGCGAGCCAGCGCTTCATCGAGCGTGGGCCGCTCCTCGCTGTTCAGCACCGCGTCGTAAGTAAAATAGGCGGGCGCTTCGGGCTGATCGGCGGTGACGACCTCAATGAACTCGGCCTTGCTCATGGGCTGCAACGCATAATTCCGCCGCCGCTGTTCTCCCAGCGTGGACACCGTTTCTTTGCTGATAGCTTTTCCACATAGTGAACCGGCGCCATGCGCGGGATAAATCAGGCTGTCATCCGGCAGCGCCAGCAACTTGTCGTGCACTGAATCGAAGAGCAAACCGCCGAGCTCTGCGGCTGTCCAACCCAGTGCCGCGCGTAAGTCGGGCCGCCCAACATCTCCGATAAACAAAGTGTCACCGGTCAGTACCGCGTGCGGTTTTGTGCCGCTGAGGTTCAGATCGTAAACGACGATGGAGATGGATTCCGGAGTGTGGCCCGGAGTTTCGAGGACCTTCAGGCGCACGCGTCCGAATTCAACCGTGTCGCCGTCGCGCATGGGAGTGAACGCATATTCCGCTTTGGCGGCCGCGCCCAGATAAATTCTTGCGCCGACGCGGTCGCGCAGTTCCAGGTGGCCGGCGACGAAATCAGCATGCAGATGGGTGAGGAAAACGTGCTTGACCTTCAGCGCGTGCTCAGCGGCGAACGCAATGTACTGGTCAATGTCTCGTTGCGGATCCACAACCACGGCAGTGCCGGTCTGCTCGTCTCCAATCAGATAGGAAGCATGCGCCAGGCACTGCAGATAGAACTGTTTGAAGATCACGATGCACCGCTTTTCTGAGTCTGTTACTTGGGCTGAGGAATGATACGCAGGTAAGGCCGGGGCGCCTTCCAGCCGTTGGGATACTTTTCTTTGGCCTCGGCGTCAGACACGGAGGTCACAATAATTACATCGCCACCCGGTTTCCAATTCACCGGTGTAGCCACTTTGTGCTTGGCGGTGAGCTGAATGGAATCGAGAACGCGCAGGACTTCGTCGAAATTGCGTCCGGTAGTCATCGGATAGCTCAGCATCAACTTAATTTTCTTGTCCGGACCAACCACGAATACAGTACGCACTGCGGCATTGTCGGAGGCCGTGCGACCCTCGGACGTGTCTCCGCTCTGTGCCGGGAGCATGTTGTAAAGCTTGGCAACTTTAAGCTCCGGATCCCCGATCATCGGGTAATTCACTTTGTGGCCCTGAGTTTCTTCAATGTCGAGAGCCCATTTTTGGTGACTGCCGACGGGATCCACGCTCAGCCCGATGATTTTGCAATTACGCTTCTCGAATTCCGGCTGCAACCCGGCCATGTAGCCGAGCTCGGTGGTGCACACTGGCGTAAAGTCTTTCGGGTGCGAAAACAAAATGGCCCAGCCGTTGCCGATCCATTCGTGAAAATTAACGGTGCCCTGCGAGGTTTCCGCAGTGAAATTGGGAGCCTCGTCATTTATTCGCAGCATTTTTTCATCACCTGACATGATTTTTGGATGTCTCCGGTCGAACAATCGCTACATCGTTTCAGCGGAAGGTTCGTTGATGCTGAGCATGGTACGCTCCCGGCGCTAACGACACAAGGATGGGAGGCTTTGCCGAGCTAGAGTGTGACCAGGTCGGCGTAAAAGTGCGCAATGGCCTTGATGCCGCCGAAATAATTTTCCAGCGCGATGTGCTCATCGGGTGCGTGGGCGTTTTCGTCCGGTAATCCGAAACCCATTAATACGCAGGGCACCTTGAAAGTGTCGTGCATCTGCGTAACGAAGGGAATGGAGCCGCCTTCGCGAATGAAAACCGCTTTGCGTCCGAATCCCTTTTCCAGAGCCGCCTGCGCTTTCTTGAAAATCGGCGCCTGAAAAGATGCGGACCACGGCTTCCCGGTGCTGAGCACTTCAAATTTGCAACTGACCGCTTTTGGCAACGATTTGCGAATATGTTTCTCGACCAATTTCGCAATTTTATGCGGATCCTGGTTGGGTACCAGGCGAGTAGAAAATTTCGCGCATGCCCTGGAGGGAATAACCGTTTTCGCGCCTTCGCCGATGTAGCCTCCCCAGATGCCGTTGAGCTCCAGGGTCGGGCGAATCCACAGGCGTTCTACCGTCGTGAAGCCCTTTTCGCCAAAATAATCTGGAGCGCCCACAGCTTTCTCGAAATCCTTCTTTTTCCAGGGAAGCGCGTTCAGCGCCTGACGTTCCGCTTTAGGCACTGGAGCTACGTCATCGTAGAAACCGGGCACCGTGACGCGAAAGTTTTTGTCGTGCAGGTGGGCAAAAAGTTCGGTCAGAATGGTCAGTGGATTGGGGACGGCTCCGCCATAGACTCCGGAATGGAGATCGCGCGCGGGGCCGGTCAATTCGATCTGGTAATAGTTCAAGCCTCGCAGGCCATAGGTGATGGAGGGCACGCCTTTGGCGAGCATAGAGGTATCGGAAACCAGTAGTGCGTCCGCTTGCAATTTTTCTTTATTTTGCTGCACGTAATTCCACAAGCTGACGCTTCCAACTTCTTCTTCGCCTTCGATCAGCACTTTTACATTGACGGGAAGCTTTCCAAAAGTTTTGTGCAGAGCTTCAAGCGCTTTCAGATGTATGTGTACCTGGCCTTTGTCGTCGGCGGTGCCGCGGCCATACAGATTCCCATCGCGCACGGTGGGCTCAAACGCCGGAGATGTCCACAAATCCAGTGGCTCAGCGGGTTGTACATCGTAATGGCCATAGAAAAGCACCGTGGGCTTGCCGGGAGCTTCCAAAGACTCTGCATATACCAGCGGGTGCAGGCCGGTCGGAACGATTTCAACCGTTTTAAATCCGGCATTACGCAGATTGTCAGCCACCCAACGAGCGGCGTGCTCCACGTCTTGTTTGTGCTCGCTCTTGGCGCTTACGCTGGGAATGCGCAAGAACGAACAGAGTTCCGACAGATGCTCATCGCGGCGGCTCTCAATAAAATCGGCCAAATTCATATTTGTTCCCAAGAGCAATGGTCCAATCGAATAATTTTATGAAATATTAAAAATAAACCTGGCCACAGCAGGCGAGCGGAAGGGTCCATCGAATCCGAAAGCTGCCAAGCACCATTCTATGGTGCATGGCCGTCCGGGTACAAGGCAGGCACGAATGCGCGTTTGCCTTTTTAGCACACTGCGGCGAAGGGGTGATTGACGGGAGCGTGGGCGCATTCGAAACTTGGTTATGAGCGAAGTGACCACCAGTTCGCAGCGCCGCAGCAGCCGCGTCTTCCACAAGATGCGCGTGCAGGCCCAGGGTCGCGGGCACAATGGCAGGAAATTTCGCGAGACCTGCGAAACCGTGGTGGTCAACGGACACGGTGGCCTGCTGGTTTTGAAGCATGAGATTGATAACGGCGAGATGCTGGTGCTTACGCACCCGGAAACTTTGGAAGAGCAGGAATGCCGCGTCGTTTATCTGGGGGAGTTGGGAGATCGCGGGCAACGCGTGGGTATTGAATTTCTTACGCCTGCCCCCCATTTCTGGGGCCTGGAATTCAGCGACCCGCCGGGCGGCTCAGCCGCTTAGTGGCACCGATCGGGGCGCTGCGGATCGCGCGTCGGTCTGTTTCTTCCTGGAAATCGAATCCCATAACCTCCACAGCAGCAGGACGGCCACGATAGCGCCGTAGGTAAGCGGTTTGATGACCGCCGATTTCACCAGCCAGTAATAGTGAATCACGCCCAGCACCGCGCTCACATAGATCAGCCGGTGCAACATTTGCCAGCGTTTTCCACCGAGGCGTCTGATCATTCCGGCAGTGGACGTAATGGCCAGCGGGATCAGCAGTACAAACGCCGTGAATCCCACGGTGATGTATTTGCGTTTGGCGATGTCTTTCCACATCTCCGACAAGTCAAAAAATTTATCCAGCCAGATGTAGGTGGTGAAGTGTAAACAAGCGTAGAAAAACGCGAATAGCCCTAGCATGCGGCGGAAGCGAATCAGCTCGGGCAGGCCAAGAATTTTTCGAAATGGACTGACGCACAGCGTGATGATCAGGAAACGCAGCGTCCAGTCGCCGGTGGCGTGCGTGATGAACTCGATGGGATTCGCGGTCAGCCCGCCATGCAGCGCGCGCCAACCCAGCAGCCCGAGGGGAACGAGGCAGAAGAGAAAAACTATTGGCTTGCTCCACTTGCTGTTCAGCAGGGCGTGCATTTGCTGGTTAGAAATTTTTCTTCAGGTCCATGCCGCTGTAAAGGCTCGCGACCTGGTCGCCGTAGCCATTGAACATCAGCGTGTTGTGCTTCAGGATTTCGCCCAGGCGCCGCTCTTTCGACTGGCTCCAGCGCGGGTGGTCCACGTTGGGGTTCACGTTGGAATAGAAACCGTATTCCTGTGGCGCCATGCGATTCCACGTGGTGGGCGGCTCTTTCGCGACGAAACGAATTTTCGCGATGGACTTGATGCTCTTGTAGCCATACTTCCACGGCACCACCATGCGTACCGGCGCGCCGTCTTGGTTTGGCAATGTTTCGCCATACATTCCGACGGTCAGCAGGGTCAGCGGATTCATGGCTTCGTCCAGACGCAGACCCTCTACGTACGGATAGTCCAGGCCGGAGTATTTTGCTTGCGGCATCTGGCCGGGATCGAAAAACGTTTCGAAGGCCACGTACTTCGCTTTCGGCGTGGGCTCGACGAGCTTCATCAGTTCGCTGAAAGAAAAACCGATCCAGGGAACCACGATGGACCAGGTCTCCACGCAGCGATGACGATAGATGCGCTCTTCGAGCGGCGCGATCTTCAGAATTTCGTCCATGCTGAACTTACGCGGCTTTTTAACTTCGCCCTCGACCGAAACGGACCACGGCGAAGTCCGGAAATTCTGTGAATTCTTAGCCGGATCGCTTTTGTCCGTGCCGAATTCGTAGAAATTGTTGTAGTGCGTTACGTCGTTGTACGGCGTTTGTTTCTCGGTAGTGCTGAAGGGGCTTTTTGACGCAATGTTCAGCTTGCTGGTGGCGTGCGCTTCTTTAGGAGAAACGCCCAATCGCCAGGCAGCAGCGCCCGCAATCGCCACACCGGCGATGCCCATGGCACGCAGAAATTTACGCCGGTTGGTGTATACGGATTTTGGCGTAACGTCCGCGTAGGTCAGATCGGTCGGTCGGCGAATGAGCATATCGTTACCTCGAAACCTGCTGCAAACCTCTCACTTCATAGTACGAGAATTGGGGGGAATCGGACGTGCGGAGTTTCCACTAGAGCTCTGCTGTGCCTGGGTAGCAATAGGCGCTTTATTTGTCTCGTCCAAAGTAGGCACCGGCGCTTAATAGGGTGCACCAATCAAAAAAAGAGGGAAGCCTCTCGGCTTCCCTCCCGTAAATCGCTGCCCGATTATTAAATCGGGGAGCTGCCGACCGTCGCCGCGCCGGAGATGGCATAACGAATCACGCCAGTCTGGTCGGTGAAAAAGCCGCGCTGCCCGGTGGTGCCCGCCGTTACCGGCTGACCCGTCAGGGTATAGGTGTTGACAGTTCCGCCCGCGGCCGCGCCAGGAGCGTAGGTGAACCAATAACCGCTTTTGCCGGTTGCCGCGCCGCTGGCATTCGCCAGGGTGTTGTCAATCAAGCAAGCCGCTGCGGTGCCGGCTACGAGGCAAGGTGCCACGCCGCCGAGAGCCGCAATCGTCGGGCTGAAGCCCGCATTCGGATAAGCGGTGTTGTAAGAAACTTCCGCGGTGTTGATGGAGCGCATCGAACCGACTGCTGACGATTCATTGGCCGCCATCTTCGAACGCAGCAAGTTAGGAATTGCAATGGCCGCGATGATCAAGATGATCGCTACGACGATCAGCAATTCGATTAGAGAGAAACCCTTTTGTTTGTTGCGCATTTTCACTACTCCTTTTATTTTCTTTCCTTCTGGTATGACAGAACACACCGGCAATAAGAGCAGCTAACGGGCCTTGTTAGAGAGCTCTGAGACAAGGCGGTCAAATGGAAGCGAAATGTTGGCAGCACGACTGTTAGCTAAAAGGTGCTAAATAACGAGGTGTTCCACAGTGAAACGCAGCGCCAGAAGAAGCCTTTTTTGGGCCAATCGAAAATTACAGTAACTGTCGGTTACGCAGCTCAAGCGGTGGGCTAACGGCGGTCGAATGGATTTTCCGATGCGGCAAATGCGTTGCCGCGAGTAGAATTAAAAGCGGAGGAGTGGGTGAGTGGTTGAAACCGGCGGTCTTGAAAACCGTTAGACCCGAAAGGGTCTCGGGGGTTCGAATCCCTCCTCCTCCGCCACTCTCAAGGTTCAGCACCTGATTTTGCGACCGGCTCCGGATACCCTAATCACTGCCCATTCGCGTGCACATATGCCGCTTTGCCTCACTTACTATCCCTCCCAAGTAGTAATCGTTGCTTCTTAAGCCAAGCAAAACTCAATCGTCACGCCCAAATGTCGCGCCAGTCTTTAAACTGGGAGTTCGAACTTCTATGCCCTCTTCCCAGAAAATCGGCTGGATGGCCGGTGCGTGGCTAGCCCTGCTTGTGGTCTACGCCACTGTTTCCCTTTCCATTCCCCGCGGTCATCAGTCGCTCAACACTTTTGGAAATTTGGTGCAGTGCCTGGTGCCGCTGATTGCCAACGCTGGATTGCTGGCGAACGCCGGAACTCCTGTGTGGCGGCGCAACGCGTTCTGGATGCTTTTGGCGCTGGGCTGCACCTTGTGGATGACTGGGCAATTCGCGTGGACCTATTACGAAGTCTATCTGCACAAGCCATTGCCGGAGATGTTTGCCGGCGACGTAGTTTTTTTTCTGCGAGGCATTCCAATGATGGCGGCCCTGGCATTGCGGCCGCATCGCAAGCTCGAGGAACTTCGCCTGCGGTTTGGATATCTCGACGTTGCGCTTTTGTTTATCTGGTGGACTTTTCTATACGCCTACGCAGTGCTGCCGTGGATGTACGCGGTGCCGTCCCTGGAGCAGTACAACTTCGCCTACAATCTCATAACCAACATTCACAACACCGTCTTTGTCGCATTCCTGGGAGTCTTATGGATGCGCTCGACTGGAGCGTGGAAAACCGTCTACGCGAACCTGTTCGGAGGCGCGACGCTGTACATGCTGTCGTCGCTGGTAATCAATGTGGCGATTGATAACGGGCAGTATTACACCGGCAGTTTGTATGATCTCCCGCTGGTTTCCTCTTTTCTATGGTTTGCGATGGCCGGTGTGCTGGCCTATCAGAACCGGGAAAAGCTCAACGCCCAGGCAGTACCCGAAAGCGATGACACGGAATCGGCGCGGGGCGAGAGTGTGTGGGCCGCGCGCGCCGCGATGGCTGCGGTAATTTCTCTGCCGCTGTTCGCGATCTATACCGTCAAATTTTCCAGCGAGAACTTGGTGGTGCGGGATTTTAGGCTCATGGCAACCTTCATCGCGGCGTTACCTCTGGTACTGCTGGTCTTCGCGCGCACGCATCTCGCTGACACCGATCGCGTGCGGCTGTTGGAGGAAGCGGAGACCTCCGTCAATAATCTGCGAAAGCTGCAGACGCAGATCGTGCAATCGGAAAAGCTGGCGTCACTCGGACAGTTGGCCGCCGGAGCCGCCCACGAAATCAACAATCCCCTTACCGCCATCCTCGGATTTTCGGATTTACTGGCTGACGATTCCACGCTTTCGGAAAAAGCGCGCGTCACCGCGGGAAAGATTCGTGATCAAGCCCGCAGAACAAAAACCCTGGTGGGAAATCTGCTGAGTTTCGCGCGGCAAGTTCCGGTGGAGCGTACGTTACTGGACATCAATACCGTGGTCGCCAACGCGGTGCAGTTGCGCGCCCTCGACCTGAAATCCAGCACCGTTAAGATCGAACTGCTACCGGAGTCGGTGCTGCCCAGTGTGCGCGGCGATGGAAATCAATTGGTGCAGGTGTTTTTCAATATCATCAGCAATGCCGTGGACGCCATGGAAGGCGCCCATGGCGGCGTGCTGACGATCAAGACTATGCGCAATCGCGGCAACGTAGCGGTGATGTTTACGGATTCCGGTCCGGGAATCAAGGAACCGCATCGCGTATTCGATCCGTTTTACACAACTAAGCCGGTTGGCAAGGGCACTGGCTTGGGTTTGAGCATTTGCTTTGGCATCATCGAGGAGCACGGCGGGAAAATTTTTTGCTACAACGGCCAGCATGGCGGAGCGGTGTTCCGCGTTGAATTGGCGGCGATGCTGGCACCCCTGCCTTCCAAAGATTCACAAAGAGATTCCCAACTCCCCAGTTATGCCGAAAGATCTGGCGTTACCGGGGACCTGTAACTCCCCGGGCGAACTCCAGCTCCAAAGAGTATTCCTTCACTGTCCCTGCTGCCGGACTTCCAACACAGTCATGCTAGAGTTTTCTGCACGCTTACACGGAGCAATATGACGGATGTCGCAATCCGCACGGAGAAACTGAGCAGGCGATTCGGAAATCTTGTAGCCGTAGATGGTATTGATCTGCAGGTTACCGCTGGTCAGTTTTTTGGTTTTCTGGGGCCGAACGGCGCCGGAAAATCCACCACGATCAAAATGCTGACGGGATTGCTCGCGCCATCCTCCGGGCGAATGGAATTGCTGGGTCTGGATTTCGCCACCCATCCGGTGGAAGTGAAGCGCCTGATCGGCGTGGTGCCTGAAGGCATGGGACTCTTCGAGCGACTCACCGGCTCTGATTACTTGCGTTTCGTGGGGCGCATGTACGGTCTCGATCAAGCTACCACCGAGCAACGCGCGCAGGAGTTGCTGGAATTCATGCAACTGGCCGACCGGCCAAAGACCATGATCGTGGATTACTCCCATGGAATGCAGAAGAAACTGGCGCTGGCCGCCGCGGTCATCCATGGGCCGCGAATTTTGTTTCTCGACGAGCCCTTTGAAGGCGTGGATGCACTGGCGGCGGGTGCGTTGAAAGCGCTGCTCGCCAGAATGACGGAGCGCGGTGTCACAATTTTTCTCACCTCTCACGTTATGGAAATCGTGGAGCGTTTGTGCAGCCACATCGCCATCATTCACAAAGGCCGCCTGGTGGCTCAGGGATCGTTGGAAGAGCTGCGCGCAGGAATTCCAGGCGATGCAGGTGGCAAGAGCACGCTGGAACAAATTTTCCTTTCCATCGTCGGACAACACGGTTCGCAATCGCAGCTGGATGAGCTGTCATGGCTGAAGTAGTCGCGCCGTTAAGCCTTCGCCAACAAATTGCGCTGGTAGCGCAACTGCGTTGGCGCATTTTGCGTAATGGCCTGCGAAAAAAGAATAATTCCGCCGATTTGGTCGGCATGATCTTTGCTTCACTATTTGGGGCCATCGTAGTGTTGGGCCCGACGGTAGGATTCTATTTCGCCGGCTACACTTTTGTTTCCAGTGGGCGGTTGCAGTGGCTGGGGGCGCTGTTCTGGGCAATATTTGCTTTTTGGCAGATGATTCCGATTCTCGCCGCCGGCTTCGGTTCAAAATTCGAATTCCGTACCTTGCTGCGGTTTCCATTCAGCGCCGCGGCATTTTATTCGATCGGGCTGGCCTACGGATTGGCGGATTTTCCGGCGCTGGCATCCATCTGTTGGTTGCTGGCGCTGTCTGCTGGAATTACTGTGGCCATGCCGGGCATGCTTCCCGTGATGCTGGTGCTGGTATTTCTCGTTATTTTGCTGAACGTCACCCTGGAGCGGCTCGTGGGCTCCTGGATCGAACGACTGCTGGCACGGCGGCGCTCCCGGGAAATATTTTTTGCACTTTTCCTGCTGGCCATGTTTTCGATGCAATTCATTTCGCCGCTGCAAAGAAAATTTGCCGGCACCGCCAATCCCGCGGCGTTGCTGGAGGCCGCCAGGTATCTTTCATCTTTCCCACCCTCGCTTGCGGCACGATTTGTTACCGGCGCGATTCGGCACGACTTCACCGATGTGGCCATTGCATTTTCCGGGCTGGCGATGTTTATCGCGTTTTTTTCCCTGCTATTGTGGCAGCGCTTTGTCGCCCAGTATCGCGGTGAAGCCATTAGCGATTCGTCCGGGCCGGTGAAAACGATCGGGGACCACGGCTCATTACCGGCGGCGACTGGCGGAAGCGCCAGCTTCGCTCGTGACTGGAGAAATTTCTTCGGGCTCCTCTCGCCGGCGGTCGGCGCCATGGTGCGCAAGGAATATTTTTATCTGGTGCGTAATGGATTTGCATTTTTGTTGCTGATCCTCCCGCCGGTGCAAGTCTTATTTTTCAGCTCACAATTTGCCGGCAAGCATCCGAATTTTGGCGGCAGGGGCGTGAGCGTGGATATGTTCTTCCCCGGCATGATGGCGTACACCATCCTGGTGCTGATGGGCCCCGCTTATAACGTTTTCGCTTACGAGGGCCGCGGCATTCAGACGTACTTCATGGCGCCTCTAAGATTTCAGGACATTTTTGTGGGCAAAAACCTTGTTTCCGCCGCAATCATTGCCTGCGAAGTGGCCATTTCGGGAGGAGTGCTGGCCTGGCGCGTCGGATGGCCCTCCATTCCTGTTTTGTGCGCGACTATCGGTGCGCTGGTTTTCACCATCGCAGGCCAGTTGCCGATTGCGAATTGGGCTTCGCTGAGATTTCCTCGCAAGCTGGAGTTTGGCTCTATGCGCAGCCAGAGAAATTCCGGTGTGGCGATATGGATCATGTTCGGCATTCAGTTGCTTATGGGCGGAATTTCGGCGCTGGTACTGTCGGCTGGTCGCTGGTCAGGGAATCCCTGGCTGCCCGCGGAGTCTTTTGCATTTTTGGCGGCCGCGGCACTCGGCGGATATTTCGCTTCGCTGCAACCGCTCACCGAGTTTGCACAGGCAAGAAAAGAATCGTTGATTGAGGCGCTGTGCCGGTAGCTCGAGTTTACGGAAATGCATGTGCGCGTTGAAGAAAGGGAATTCATGAACAGGCATTCGTTCTTTTTTGTGGGATTGGTGGGCGCACTCTGTTCGTTGGGCGCTGCGAATTCCGCATCGGGGCAATATTCCGGTGGCGCCGGCGTGACCCAAACTTTTCTGACGACTCCCGCCGTCAGCGGCTATGAGCAGGAACTGGCGAAGCAGATACGCGAGGCGCTCAAGGACTGGTCGCCTAAAACCGACAATATCGGAAATGTTTACGTAACCATCGGATCGGGCGCTCCCCATCGCATGATGGTCACGCCCATGGACGAGCCCGGGTACGTGGTCAGCGAAATTACCGCCGACGGATATTTGCGCGTGCAGCGATTGCCGCAGCGTGCGCCAAACGCGGTTTTTGATCTGCTGCATGCGGCGCAGCCGGTATGGGTGGTTTCTCGAGACGGAAAGCGAATTGCCGGAGTTTTCGCCGGCCTTTCTGTGCATCTGCAACCGGGCCGCCAGAATTCTCCGCTGATGGCGCATCCCGACGAAATGTATGTGGATATCGGTGCGGCCAATGCCGAAGAAGTCCGCGCGGCGGGCGTGGATCTGCTGGATCCCATTTCGCTGGCGCGTGAAGCGCACCAGCTTGGTTCGGAGGAGCTCACCGCTCCAGCAATCGGAGACCGTATCGGCTGCGCGGTGCTGGCCGATCTTTTGCGCCTGCTCAAGGAGCGCCCCGGTAAATTGCCGGGCACGCTGACCGTTGCGTTCGCCACGCAGCAGTGGACCGGCGGTAGAGGATTGGATCGCCTCCTGAACGAATTCCATCCGGATGAATTGGTTTATGTGGGACGTTTCCTGCCAGCGCGCAGCGATGATGCAAAAGCTCCAGTCACTCCAACTCGTGAGGCACCGAAACCGGGCGTCGGCGCCTTAGTGGGCACGACGGATGTCGCCGGAGCGCTTTCTGGATTGGCTGCGGACATTAAAAAAATCGGCGATGATCATCATGTATCGGTGACTGCGGTGAGTGCCGCCGCTCCCACGATGACGAGCTACGCGAACCCGACGGCTTTGCCAGCGCGATTTGCTCATGTTGGTGTGGCTAGCCTCTTTCCTGTGACGCCGGCGGAAACGATTAGCAGTAGCGATGTTGAAGCACTTGGACAGGTGCTTTACCAATACGCTTCTGGAACGTTCCCAGATAAAGACGAGAGCGGAATCTCCGGGAGTGCGCTGTCCGGATTGCCCCAACCCACCTCCATAAAGGAATTGACGGAGGCGTATGGGGCGAGCGGGCATGAAGGAAAAGTTCGCGAGCAGGTGAAGAAACTTTTACCTGCCTGGGCCAAACCCGAAACAGACGGCGCCGGAAATCTGGTTTTGAGAATGGGTAAGGCTGGCCAAAATTCTGCGACACCAAAAATAGTGTTCATCGCGCACATGGATGAGATTGGCTATCAGGTGCGGTCCATCGAGCCTGACGGGCGTTTGCTGATGGATGTGCTCGGCGGGGGATATACGGAATATTTCCTGGGTCACATGGTGCTGGTGCAAAAATCGGATGGTGGCTCGGTCGGCGGGGTGTTGGAATTGCCCGCGAACTGGGATCAGCCAAAATTCGAATGGCCGCGCGGGCCGCAAGCCATGGACGAAGCCGTACATCTATATGTGGGCACGCACTCCGCCGCAGAGACGCAAAAGCTGGGAATTAAAGTGGGCGATTGGGCGACCATCCCGAAAAAATACCGGCCGCTGATTGGCACACGCGCAAACGCGAGAAGTTTTGACGATCGCGTCGGCTGCGCGGCGTTGATTGAGGCAGTGAAAGCTCTCGGCCCGGATCCCGGCGATCGTCAGGTAACCTTTGTGTGGTCTACGGAAGAGGAAGTTGGGTTGAACGGTGCGGCGGCCTTCGCTGAACGCGCCGCAAAAGAAGGCCATGCGCCCGACTTCGTATTTGCCATAGATACTTTTGTGAGCTCCGATTCGCCCATCGAATCGAAACGCTTTGCGAATGCCGAAATCGGCAAGGGCTTTGTGATTCGCGCGGTGGACAATTCCAATATCGCACCACGCCAGTTCGTGGACCGCGTCGTGAAGCTGGCCCACGAAAATCAAATCCCGGTGCAATACGGTGTGACCGGCGGCGGGAATGATGGCGCGGTATTTGTGCGCTACGGCGCGGTGGACGTGCCGCTGAGCTGGCCGCTACGCTATTCGCATTCACCAGGTGAAGTCATTGATACGCGTGATCTGGACGCGCTGGCGAGGATTGTCGCGGTGTTGGCAAAAAATTGGTAAGACGACCTGGCGCAGGCCAGCTGCCGCCTCTTACTGTTTTGGCAGGGCGAGCACGTGATCTTTGCCACATGCCCTGCAGATGTAACCGAAGCGGCTGAATTCTTCCAGCAATATGCGCCGGTTCTCCTCCCCGTGCATTTCGCACAGGATGATCGGCTTCTTTTCGATTAAGAGTTTCGTCGCTCCACGAATAACTTCTACCTCGGCGCCCTCCACATCGCACTTGATGAAGTTCGGTGCGCCTACCCTGCTGGCATAGTCATCCAAAAAAACCGTTTTCATGGGGATAGTCCCAGCAGCAGCTTCCGCACCACCTGTGCCAACAACGTGGCCGATGCCGCGATCGGGAGAAATATCTGCGTCTGCACGGGCAAAAAAAACGGGGTCCGACGAAGACCACACGGCCGCCTCTTCCACGGAAATAGTCGCGCCCTCTGCACGGGCGGCGTGTTCGCGTAGACGAGCGGCGATATCGGGATCGGCTTCGAAGGCGATCACCCGGCCGCCTGCGCCCACCAGCCGCGCCCCCAGCAACGAAAAGAAACCGATGTTCGCGCCAACATCGTAGAACGTCATTCCCGGCTGCAAATATTTCTGCAGCACGTCCTGGACTTCGCACTCCACTTCGCCATTGAAATAATCGCGACCTGTGCGGGGATTCAAATGCAGCCAGACGCCTTGTGCCGGCCCATGTTGTACCTGAATCCAGGTGAGCGTGTCGCGGGGAAGTACTTTGGCGCTGGCCCAGCGTAGCAACGGGCCAATGAGTGGCAGGCTGCGGAAGTTCGCGAAAGGTGAAGCGAAGCGCAGGAAAGCTCTACCGACACGACCGTCCGGAGCTTTCAATTATTTCTCCACCAGAAAACTGCCGATACACAACGCGTCCATGCCCGAGCTGAAAAATGTGCGCACCGCGTCAGTGGGAGTGTGCACAATGGCTTCACCGCGCAGGTTGAAAGACGTGTTCATGATCACCGGAACGCCGGTGCGCTTACCGAATTCATCTATGAGCCGCCAGTACAGCGGATTGATTTCTTTTTCCACTGTTTGCGGACGGGCGCTGCCATCCACGTGCGTTACGGATGGAATGACGGCGCGTTTTTCCGGACGCACTTGCGCCGTAAGAATCATGAACGGGGAATCCGTGGCGCTCTCCAGAAACTCTGAGGCCGCTTCCTTTTTAAAAGAAGGCGCGAAGGGTCGCCACCACTCACGAAATTTAACCGCGTTATTTACTTTGGCGTTCATTTCCGGATCGCGAGGATCCGCGAGGATGGATCGGCTGCCTAACGCCCGTGGGCCAAATTCCATGCGCCCCTGAAACCAGCCGATGATCTTTCCTTCAGCAAGAAGTCCAGCGACCGTCGAAGCGACGTCCTGGAGTCGCGAGTAGCGCAATTTATAAGTCCGCAGCACCGTCTCGATAGCCTCATCATCGAAAGCCGGGCCCAGGTAAGCGTGGCGCATCGCACGGCTGGGGAGTTTGCCGCCGGAATCCAGATAGGGAGCCAGCGCCGCACCGAGTGCGACACCGTCATCGGAGGCCGCCGGTTGCACAAAGAAATTCTCCACCATGCCGGATGCGGCAATTTTTCCATTGGCCTTCGAATTCAGAGCCACGCCGCCGGCCATGCAGAGGTTTTTGCTGCCGGTTTTCTGCATAGCCAGGCAGACCACGTTCATCATGGCAATTTCGCAAGCTTCCTGCGCGGCGTAGGCAACATTCTTGTGATGCTCGGTGATTTCACTTTCGGCCACGCGCCTGGGGCCAAGCAGTTTCTTTATCTCTGCGAAAGGATCATCGCCGGGCGCTATCAATTTATCCACATGCACGCGGTAGGGATCCGCCTTCAAATCTATTAAGGGGCTTAAATCCACGCCGGAATGGCCGTAAGGCGCCAGGCCCATTACTTTCCATTCATCGCTGTTCCGTTGAAAACCCAGAAACTCGGTGATCTCGCTGAAAAAATATCCCACGGAATTTGGAAATGGAATGGTCAGCACATGCTTGAGCCGGCCATTGTGACCGCGCCAGATAGAAGTGGCCTCCCACGCGCCGCGCCCATCCATCACCACTACGGCGGAATCGTTAAATCCTGAATAGGCGTAAGCGCTGATGGCGTGCGCCAGATGATGATCCACATGCCGCATGGGCGCTTTCACTTTGCCGAAATTCTGCGTGAAGCGTTTGGCGCCGCCGCGCTGATGCCACATGCTTACAAATTGCAGCGAGGAATTCAGCACGTTGAGGTAATTGAAGTGCATCTGGCCGGTGGCAAAACATTTCAAATCGTGGCGGTAGGACGCGCCTGCGTGAGGCCAACCGAAACAAACTTCGTCCAGCTGATCAGCCGTTACGCCGGCAAAATCCAGACAGGCCTGCACCGCGAGGCGCGGAAATGCGGAATCATGTTTCACGCGGCTGATGCGCTCCTCCGCTACGGCAAAAAGCAATTCTCCGTCGCGCACAATGCAGGCCGAGGAATCGTGCATCCGCGAATAGTTGATGCCCAGCGTCAACAAATGATTTGAGCCCCGGTTTTAGTCGTCGAGCATCTGGACACACGCATCGAATGCCGAAATGCCAGCAGCTTGCCTCGGCCTCCACCGCGCTTTGCGCCGCCCTTCAATTTGAGGCCACCTTCCCCGGCAATCGTTCGTTCTCATGACCATGTTGTGCTTCACCTGCCGCTACCATTGACTCTTGCTTGATCCCGAGAGCGCGCAAAAATACCGCTTCATGACGCTGAGCGCTGCGCGCCCAAGTGTAGCGTTTCATTTTTTCCATCGCGGCACAGCCCAGTCTTTGTCGCAGATCGGGATCGCGGCATACCTTCTTCAGCGCGCTGAGCAGCGAGGACGATTCGCCCGGAATAGTGAGCAAGCCGTCATGGCCATCTTCCACCAGGTCCGTCATGCCGCTCGATTCCGTGGTGACAACTGCCAGTCCGCTGGCCATAGCTTCCAGCAAAACCAGCGGCATCCCCTCGACCAAGGAGGGCAAAACGAAAATATCATGCTGGGCATAAAGTGCCGGCATGTCCGCGCGCGCCACGAATCGCTGCACCTGAATCGCACTTTGCGCTGCGCGCGAAAAATACTGCCAGACGTTGTCTTCCGGAATTGCGCAGCCTGCTATGGTGAGTTGCACTCCCGGCTGGCTCGCGATCAGTTGGTCGAAAGCTTCAGCCAGAGTGTAAATTCCTTTGTGATCTATCCACGTGCCCACGAACAATACTTTTGGACAAGTCGTCTCGACGTGCGTGTGCGATTGAAAAAATTCCCTGCCCACACCGTTAGGAACAACCGATACGCGATCGGGCGACAAGTTGTAGCGCAACTGTAAAAACAGTAGAGCCTCGCGATTCAATACAATGCATTGATCGGCGGTCTCAAACGACCAGCGGTAAGTCCGCATGTGATAAAAACGCTGCCAGATTCTATTTCGCAGGCGAAAATAGTGAGTTCTGCCCTTCCGGGCTTCACGCCCCATGGCATAATTCCTTCGCTCCTCCAGCCCGTGCATGGTCATCACGTAGGGTGGTCCAGCAGCCGGACCTTTTCGGCGGCGTCGAAGGCCATACCAAAAACCGTAAGGGGCATGAATATTGACGACGTCGTAGTCGCCTTTAACCGTCTCTACATAATCAGCGATCTTTGAAGCAAATTCGACGGTGCGAAATCTTGCCGGCCAGTTTTGCTTGGGCAGCAGATCTTCGAAAAACATGGGCGTGACGCGGTGGCCGAGGTTGGATAATTCTCTGGCGAGATTAAAAACCACGCCGGCTCCGCCGGCTTCGGCCTTTCCCTCAACACCGGCGATCATCAGTACGCGCATTTAGGCGGCCACACGGTTTTCAGTTACCAGGAAACGGTGGTGGTACGCGAACCGGATGATCAGTACGATCCGCTTAAAAGTGAAATGCCAGCAGGTGCTCCACGCGGCGCCGCATTCCTGCACCGCGTCGAGACCTCCACGGCAAAAATAGAGATGGCCGGTGTACGAGTTCAATTCTTAAACTCCTCAGAACTCGCGATGTTGGCAATGCGCGGGACCGGAAGAGTCCCTTTCCGCATGCTGCGATACCAACTTCTTTCACTTAACCAACTGCGACCTGCGTAGAACCAGCGAGGCGGCAACAACAATGCCGGAATCATACTGAGCGCCCGAAAAAAATGCTGCGATCCCGAAGCATCGCTGTGCAGCACCTGGAAAATTTTATTCTCGGTGCGAAAGGCGTGCCACGGCGAGCCTCCGTCCAGCATCAGGCGCAACTGGTCAGCTTCCGCCGCAACAATCTCCACGATGCAATTGACGATGTCTTCCGCTACGTGATGGGCCCGCAATGCTCGGGACAACTCACGAGCCAGCGCCGCCAGCACGTTTTGTTTCCGTCGCAAGCCCGCTGCGCCGGTTCCAGCGCTCACGAAAAGATTCCCACCGTGCAGCACATAGCAGGTCAGCGGTTGACGCAAGATCATCACTTCGCCTAAAACCGCTGCCAGCGTGAAGAGATATTCATCGGCTTCAATCACCAGCGCTTCTGGGATCGGCAGAATGCGGCGCGCCAGTTCTGTACGCATAGCCATCCGGCTGGTACCCAGAAAACTCTTTCGCAATCGGAAGTCGCGGGCGGTAGACAACGAGCTTACGAGAAACCTTTGCTCTTTTGCAGGCGCTGATACGCGCGATGAGCCGTCTGGCAACGATTCTGTGATGGCGTGGCCGACCAAACCGACTGAAGGGTTAGCGGCGAACGCGTCTGCAACTCGCGCAAGTTTCCCCGGCAGCCAAAAATCGTCGCCGTCGAGGAAGGCGATGATTTCTCCCTGACATTCAGGAATCCCGGCATTGAAAGCGGAAGCCTGGCCGCCGTTTTTTTTCCGAATATATCTGATCTGAGATTCAAATTGCCGCAGGATTTCCGGCGTCCGGTCCGTGGACTCATCGTCCACAACGATAATTTCACGCGCGGCCGCTGGAAAGTCCTGCTGCAGTACACTGACGATCGCTTTTTCGATGAAGCGCTCGTGATTATAGGTGTCGATCAGAACGCTGATGAGCGCATGCGCCAAGAAATTCGCCTTAAGCAATCCAGATTTGACGGCCCTCAGGCGCGCCAAACGAATTAACGTACACAAGTGTACGATAATTCACCGTGGCCGAACGCGATGGTAGCGTAGCTGATCACTCCGAGTGAGTGATCCTTTGGCATCGGCATTTCCTGGTGATTTGAATCACTCCACGCTATAGATTCGTTGATCGGGCTTCTCAAAAACCAGTTTCAGGTCGGGCGGCGGATCCTGAATCTGAAATCCAGCCACTGAGGACACCACATCCAGAACGTGGGTGATGTGAAGTTCATGGTCCAGTTTTACGGCAGCCCATGCGTTCGTAACTCCTGGCAATGTGAGTTCCCCCCACTGTCCCACCGGCTTTATGTAGGACTTGTGCAGGTAATACGGCGGGACGCTGCGGTCGAGAATCAGCACTTTTTTCACGGCTGACGCGGCATTCAAATATTCGAAGCTCGCGAGATAGGGAATCTCCCGCTGTTCTCTGGTTTGCGCGTATGCAGGAGAGAAAACCGCTCTCACGCTGTCGGCCTGGCTCGAGCCAATCATGAAAAAACCATACAGCACCGAGACTCCAACGATAACGGCAGCGGTACACCTTTGCAGATTTCCGGTGCGCTGCTGTACATAGCGCCATCCGGCAACGGAAAAAATCGCCGCAATCACGTACACCGGTATCAGAAAACGCGATTCCTGCTGCGTGACAAACCACAATATCGTAAGCACGAGTCCCAGCAGCGCGGCCTGTCTCGCAAAGAAATTGTTGCGCAGCGCTACCAGGCCGAAGGGCGCCAACGCCAGCGGGCACAGCCCGATTCCTCCAGCTCCGTGAAAATTAGAAGTGTGATACGTCAAATTGAACGGAAGCTCAGCGAAGGCCAGCCACCCGCGTCCCAAGCCTCTTCCTCGTTGGAAAATGTAATCATGAAATTGTGCGATGGTTTCCGTTGAGAAATATTTAGGCGAACAAACCAGCGCATAGCCCGGCGGTGGCGGATAAATAGGACAGCCCAGCACCAGCCAGTTGCGAATGTAGAATGGCGCAGCCACGCAAACCGCGGCGCCCAGCGCAACGCCAATATTCCTGGCTGACGCTGTGCCGCTGAATGGACTTCTTTTCGCAACAGCCAACACAACGCAAACCGTCAGCGCCAGCAACGCCAGCAGCCCGGTGTACTTAGTACCCATGGCCAACCCGGCAAAAATTCCACTCAGGGCCCACTCCTTTAGCGACTGCGCATCGAAAGCCACGCGCGCGGCAGCCAGCAATAACGCCGCATAAATTCCATCCACGAAACAGGCGTGCGATCCGGCATACACCGCGGGCATAGTTACGATAATCGCCGCCGACCACCACGCAAGTCCCGCGCTCAATCCCATGCGCATGGCCAAGCCTGCGGCCACCAGCAGCAGCAAGCCCAGCGTCAGCCAACTGGAAAAATCGGGCGCGCGATCTCCGCCGGCGACGAGCATCACGGCAAAAAGCGTTTCGGGTATTTGCGGAAATGAAGTGGTGGAGTTATCCAGAACCGGGCGCACGATTCCCTCGCGCAGCCAGACAGTAGGTCCTAACAGGTGATACGACACGGAGTCCTTGCCCCAGTCGCCGGTCATCTCCGCCAAGCCCGCGATCGCGGTCACGGACAGAACAACAAAAACAACGGCGCTGGGAACAAAAATATTTCGCGAAATGCTGCGCGGGATCTGCTGGAACGTTCCCCATGCCCGCCAAAACGGCGGTATGGCCAGCAGCGCTGCGACAATCAGCGCGGCCGCAATGGTGGTCCGCGTGAACGAGACCTGACCGACCAAGTACAGCGCGAGTGAAAATAATCCCAGGCCGCCCAGCAACGACAGGCCGCAGCGCTCCGCCGGATGGAGGTTGGCGGGCAGGGCGTTCGCTATCCACGCGCCGCAGCCGACGCCGGCAATGGCCAGTGCACACAAGCCGAACACTGCGTGTACCGCGTGCCAAGCCATGGACTAGTGGCCGCCCCATTTGTGGAAAATCGGGCTAGCGAAAAAATGCTGGGCGGTATTCGAATTCAAAATGCGGATCGCAATAAAAAATACCAGGACGCCCGTCAACCAAACCTGAACGATGACAGGAAGCCAGCGCTGAAAAAAAGAGCCAGTGGATTTGGCTGGATTTTTAAGCAAAGAGCCGGCCTCAGGTTTCATGTCGGCCGGGCTTTCCGAAGGAGCGATTCAAACCCAGCCGTTTTCGAACAGCGGCGGTACGTTGCACAAAATTGCGCCAGAACCACTGCTGCACCTGCACTTTTTCACGCCGATACCGAACCGGACGGATCTCTCCGTTACCCAGCAGTTCATGCGTGACGTTCAGCAGTGTGTAGGCATGTGGAACGCCACCGTAAATTTCAAGATTGCGGCGTGCCTCTTCGCCGGCGTAAGCGCCCTGCTGTCCACCGGCGATGTGCCCGTATTCATGTCTCTGGTGGATGGCGCGCGCGACGTTAGTCATATCTACCACCGGTATCTCGCCAAGAACCGCATCCTTAATCAGCCACTGATCAAACCAGGCGCGTCCAATTGCCAGCGCGGGAACGTCCGCGTACACGTCGCGAGGAAAAACAAAAACATCAATGGCGGTGTGATGACCAGGGGCGCCGGGGGGTAACGCTCGCAAATCCAGCGGCTGGTCTCCACTGAAATCGAGCTCGGCGTTTAAATCAATTTCCCAACGGTGGGCAATGCCAAGGAAGCGATGAAATTTTTCGCTCATGGCGCCAATGGCATCGTGAAACGCCGGCAGTAAAATAATGTCGCTATTCGAATAGCACAGCAGCTTGGTATCAGTAACTTCCTTCGCGCGCTTGATCAGGTCACTGAGCAGCGGCGTCCCAAATTCATTGCGCTGAATGTCATGAAGGTGCGTCAGTCCCAATTGTGCTGCGATTTGCGCGGTGCCTTCTTCTTCGCCGAATAGAAAAATTTTCGGCCGGGGAGAAAGCTTTGTCCAACTGGTGATGGCGTTGCGTTGAATCAAGCCGATATGCCCGCGAAAAGGTTTGGGCATGGCCAGAATGGAAAGCAGCGGTGTGGTCATCGCGGCAGGGGCACAGCATAACGCCGCGGATGTGAGACCACCTGAGACTTTGGAAATGTCAGAAAGGGTGCAGCTATCGCGGAACGGTTCGGACCCGCCGCATGCCCTCTCGAATGACCCACTTATTCTCCTGGTCCTCTACGACCGGCGGCCAATCCGGCCCGGCAAACTGGTACAGGCTTTTAAGCGCCACACGCTGCCAGAGTTCCCGCACTTTGGGGATATTTCTGACCGCGCTGGTTACTCGCCGGAAAATCTTGACCACGCCGGCCCGTGGGATGGATTTTAACTCGCTCTCGATAATTTTATCGCATCTTTGATTGTAGCGATCCAGGTTCGAAGCGCTGAGGCTGTCGGAATGGAAGCGGTATCCGCCAATCAGGGCATCCACGGAATAAAGCCGCGCGTGGCGAAAGAACCTCACCCACAGATCGAAATCGCCCACATCACGATAGGAATCGTTCAAGGCTGCGCCGGCTTTTTCCCACAGGCTTCTCCGCCAGAAGGTAGATTCCTGTTGGATATAGCGGTTGGCTCCCGCCAGGAATCGGTAGCGCGACCATGACGGCAAATCCCGGATATCAACGGTCATGCCGTTAGGGTTGAATCGCGTGGGCCGCCCGGTCAGCCAGCACACCGCAGGCAAAGAGGCGAACACGCTACCCACCACAAACAAACCGCTGGTGTGCAACAGATCGCTGGCGTTCAGCCAGCCCATGATTTCCCCGGTACTTTGCGCGAAACCGGTGTTCAACGCGTCGTACACGCCTTTATCCCGGCGACTCGTCCACCACGCAATGTGTTTCTGATATTTGCGAATGATTTCGATGGTGCCATCCGTCGAGCCGCCATCCACCACGATGTATTCGAGATTGGGATACCCCTGATAGACGATCGAGCGAATAGTGTCTTCTATAAAACGGACGCCGTTCAGCACGGGAGTTACCAGCGTGATGCGTGGCCATTCGGCGCCCAGCGCCAGCTTGGGAGCGAGGTGGAGGCCGCCGTACGGATTGTTTTTCTGCGTGGGCCCTTCCATGAGAGTTGCCATGGCGCATCAACCTTGGCGCACACGCAGCATGGATTTGAGGAGTTGCACTCCCTCGTGGCGCGGCGACAACGCTCGATTGCGGTGAAGAGTTGGTAGGTGCCGACGCTCCGCCAAGCCGCGAAACTCGCGGGCTCTTTCACCTGGGAAGGCCACCAGATTGGCGTCGTAAGAGTCGAGTTGGGTGGATATTAAGTGCAAGGAACTGTCGGGAGCCAGGGCATACCAGCGGTAACCCAGACTGGAGAGATATTGCACAATATCCCGCGCGGCGTAGCCCCAGGGTTTGGTGCGGAGGTCCTGCACTTCCGCAAGAATCGCGGGCCTGCGGGCGCCGCTGAGCAGCCGGCTTGCTCCGTGCAATACGCTGAGCTCCGCGCCTTCGACGTCGAGCTTTATGAAATCCACGCGGGAAATTCCCAGGCTCTGCAGCACATCGTCAACGGTGCGCACGTCGACGCGTACTTTGTAGGTGGATTCGGTCACCGCAGGCGGGCGCAGGCTGTTGCCCCAATCGCACGCGCCGTCCACCACGTACAAATCCGCTACGCCAGGCTGGCCGCCCGCGGCACATGGTTCGATGCGCACGTTGGCGCATCCATTAAAGCGCACGTGCTTGCCCAGACGGCGGCACTCGCGAGGAGAGGCCTCAAACGCAATCACCTGCCCCTTGCGCCCTACGCACTTCGAACTCAGCAGCGAATACAAGCCGTGGTGTGCGCCGATATCCAGAACGGTCATTCCCGGCTGCAGAAAAGTCTCCACGAAGCGCAGCTCCGGCCGTTCAAATTCGGCGTTCACTACCTTGTGATCAAGTTCACCGCTTTGCGCGAGCCACCAGGCGCCGAAAGGCAGCCGCCAGGGAATGGGCATCTCCGGAAAGGCGCGACGTACGCGATTGGCGAGCGTAAAATACTTTTTTCGCCCGGGTTGCCGTAAAAAGCGGGTCACACGCTGTGGAATAGTTTTCGGCAACCCAGGTAACTTGCTCCACGGGTCGGTGATTTCGTGATCTTCCACACAAAGGCGAAATCCAAACAGGTCCATGGGTGAAATGGCAGCCAACAACATCGTCCGCTTGCGGCGGTGCTCGCGCGTGTCGCAAAAATCATCGTGATCGGGAAGCTGGAGCACCTGATACACGTACTTGAAGCCCGCGCGATACAGCATTTTTATCAGGCTGCTTTCGCTGGGGTAATAGGCGACATCCGTAAGGCTCTGGTCGTCTTCGCGCGGTTCTTCGCGTAGCAACAGCGAAGGACGGTCGTCAGGTACGCACATGCTCTCCAGCAGCAGACACTTTTCGGTAAGACCGCGCAGATGCCGCACCGCCAGCAAGGGATTTTCCAGGTGATACAGCAAGCCAAAGCACAGCACCAGGTCGAATTTACCGAGTTTGAGAATAGAGCGATCCTGCAGATCGCCCTGTTCGAATGGAATCAATGGGTAGCGCTTGCGGGCTTCCGCGACGTTCTCTTCGCGGCCATCGAAACCGCTGACAAACATTCCGCAGTCAAGCAGTGTTTGCGAAAAGAAACCTACCCCGGCGCCCGCGTCCAGGGCTGTGCTCAATTGCTGCACCGGGATGATGCGCCGCAGGATTTCGCGAATGGTCTTTTCGCGGGCGCGAATCAGGCTGCGATATTCGGCCTTGTCGAATGGAGTCAGCTGCAGGGTTACTTCGCGCTCCACGGGCGGGGCTGCGGTAGACAGGTCGAAAGATACATTTGCAGATACGCTATTCGTAGACATGGTGACTCCTTACGGCCGTTGCCGCATACATTCTATGGACGCGGGTTTCTGAACTCGGGAGCCACTGCGACGACGCTTGGGGCGCCGTGGAACCTGGGTCGAAAGCTTAGGAATTTAAGGGAGAGTACTTAAAGTGTACCGATTAGTCAAATACTAAATTATTAACACAGGGAGATATTCCCGGCGTGATAGGGAAACTTTAGGCCTTCTGAACCGCAGCGCGCGTCAGGACCTGGCGGATACCGGCGTGGAGTTGGCGGCGTTGTTCACGAACCAGTCTATGGTCTTCTGCAACCCCTGGCGCAGCAGCGTGGTGGAGTGCCACCCGAACTCTGTGGCGGCGCGCGTGGTGTCCAGCGAGCGGCGCGGCTGGCCATCCGGCTTGTCAGCATTCCAGCAGATTTTAGCCTCGCAGCCAACCTGAGCTCGGATCATCTCCAGCAAATCGCGCACGCTGATTTCTTGCCCAGAGCCGAGATTTACCAGATCTGGCTTATTGTATTTTTCCGCCGCCATAACTATGCCGTCGGCGGCATCTTCCGCGTACAAAAATTCTCGCGTGGCGTTACCGGTACCCCACGCTTCGATTTCCGCGGCGCCGCTCTGTTTCGCTTCAATGCATTTGCGGATCAGCGCCGGAATCACGTGCGAGCTTTGCAAATCGAAATTATCGCGCGGCCCGTATAAATTTACCGGCGTCAGGTAAATTCCGTCGAAGCCGTATTGCTGCCGGTACGCCTGCAGCTGCACCAGCAACATTTTTTTTGCCAGCCCGTAAGGCGCGTTGGTTTCTTCCGGATACCCGTTCCAGAAATCTTCCTCGCGAAAGGGCACCGGCGTGAACTTGGGATACGAACAGATGGTTCCCGCGCATACAAATTTCTCGATGCCGGTGATGCGCGCGGCTTCGATCAGATTCAGGCCCATGATGGCGTTGTCGTAAAAAAAGAGCCCCGGGTTTTCGCGGTTAGCTCCGATTCCACCGACCACCGCCGCCAGGTGAATCACGATGTCCGGCTTCGCATCGGTGTACAGCCGCAGCGCTTCGGTTTGCACCCGCAGGTCGTGCGTCTTGCTGCGCGGAACGACCACTTCTTTGGCGCCCGCCGCGCGCAGTTTTTCCACCACGAAAGAACCCAGAAAGCCGTGCCCTCCGGTGACAACAACACGCCGATTTTCCCAAAAGCCCATATGTCCCACCGATTCCGATGTTTTTAATTTTCAACGAAATTAAATCTAGTGCGATGCCTGGCCCTGCACCGCTTGCGCCACGCGCACTACCGAGTTGTGCCAGCGATTCCAGGAGCCGATTTTTTCTTCCAGGATGGTTTTGCCGCGGCCCGGCGATTTCAGGCCCTGCGCCTCGATATCGGCATCCACCATGATGGCCACCAG